>CAZIRH010000204.1:0-8624 GCA_964541065.1 uncultured Solibacteraceae bacterium | reverse complement strand
ACTTCGACTCCACCTGGACGCGCGGGCCGCTGGACAACACGGCGACTTCTCCCGGCAGCATCGGCCAATCGGTGGCGGCGTTTCTGCTGGGTCTGCCCTCGGCTTCGAGCTTGGTATCCCGCCCGGCAGACTACGCCGAACAGTCGAATTCCTGGGGACTCTTTGTGCAAGACGACTGGAAGGTCTCGCCGAAGCTAACCATAAATCTCGGCTTGCGCTATGAGTTCGAGCAACCGCTCCATGAGCGTTACAACCGGAGCGTGGTGAGCTTCGATCCCACCTACGTGCAGTCGTTCTCCGCGGCGGCCCAGGCGGTGTATGCCAGGGCTCCGCTGGCAGAGCTTGCGGCTAGCCAGTTCAAAGCTACGGGCGGGCTGACCTTCGCCGGCCTGGACGGCAATCCCAACGGTCTGTACCATACCCCGAAGAACAGCTTCATGCCGCGCTTCGGCCTGGCCTACCTGGTCGAGAGAGACACCGTGCTGCGCGCCGGCGTCGGGGTCTTCTACGGCTTCCTGGGCGCGCGCCGCAGCGACGTCATCCAGAGCGGCTTCAGCCAGAACACCAACATGGTCCCGACCATCAACAACATCGACTTCGTTGCCACCCTCTCCAACCCATTTCCCAACGGCATTCAAGAGCCGGTGGGAGCGGCGGCAGGGAAGCAGACGTTCCTCGGGCAGAACATCTCGTTCTTCAATCAATACCCCAAGATTCCGCGCGTGTCCCGTTGGGAACTGGGCATTCAGCACGCGTTCAGGGGCGGCCTCTTGCTGGAGGCGAACTACACCGGCAACAAGACCATCCGCCTCGAGATCCCTGTCGCGGGCAACCCCCCCGTCGTCAACCTGAACGCGCTGTCGAATCAGTATTTGAGCAAAAGCCCGACGCGCGACAACCCCACCAACAACTACCTGACGGGCAGCGTTACCAACCCCTTCTACGGCCTGGGACCGGCGGGGAATACGCAAACTGTTTTCACCAACACCACCATCGCGCGGTCCACCCTGCTGCTGACCTATCCCGAGTTTGGCTCGGTGAGCACCAGCGTAAACACGGGCTCCTCCTGGTACCATGGCCTGGTGGTGCTGCTGGAGAAGAGGTTCGCCAAGGGCTACTCCCTGGCCGGCAACTACACCTTCTCGAAGTTCATGCAGGCCAACGAGCTCCTGAACCCGGCAGATCCGCTGCCCGTAAAGGTGATCTCCGATCAGGACACGCCGCACCGCCTGGCGCTGAGCGGGGTCATGGAGTTTCCATTTGGCAGAGGCAAGCCCCTGCTGAACACCCCCAACCCGGTCGTTTCGCGGCTGGTGGGTGGGTGGCAGATCTCGGGAGGCTGGGGCTACCAGGTGGGCTTCCCGCTGGGCTGGGGCAACGTGCTGTATTACAGCGACCCCAAGAACATCGTGTTGCCCGCCGACCAGCGCACGGTCGGCCGCTGGTTCAACACGGCCAGCTTCGAGACGGCTTCCGCCAGCCAGTTGGTGAACAACGTGCGGACCTGGCCGCTGCGTTTCTCCCAGATTCGCGGCCGGAACGGAAACAACGCGGACCTGGCGCTGTTCAAGAACACCCGCGTCACGGAAGGGAAGAACATTCAATTCCGGGCTGAGTTCCTGAACGCGTTCAACCATCCCGGGTTCCCGGCTCCGGTCCTGACTCCCACATCCACCACCTTCGGTCAGATCGTCGCCTCGAATCAGGCGGGTTATCCGCGCCGGCTGCAACTAACGCTGAAGTACATCTTCTAGCGATCGAAGCGCGACTTCGACCGGGTATTGTCACGCGGCGCCGGGGATTCCCGGCGCCGCGGTCTTGGTGCGGGTCGTCCAGCCACGGCACGGTGGTGGGCGCATCCCCGCTGGTCAGAGGAGCCGGTTTCCCGCCACGCCACAGCGTCAGCCGCGGGAGGCGGCGGCCCGGGCCGCTTATGCGACCGCCCGGGGCGCACCCGCCCACGCCTGGGCTGCCGCGGTGGCGCTGGCGCCATCGACCGGAGGGGGGTTGCTTTCCGCGGGCAGCTTGCGGTCCGTGGTGCTACAATTCGGAGACCGGACTTCCGAAATCGGCTCCCGCTCGAACGGCCGGATGGCACCTCCCGTCCGAGGCCCGGGACGACTTCGCCGGAGAAAGGAAGCGGTCAAACCGCAGCAGGTTGGCACTAGACCGGCGTTCATGAAAATCTTGCTCTACAACCCCGACAACGGCGTGACGCGCAACTTCATGCCGCACTTGTGGATGTTCCTGCTCCAGGCGCTGACCCCGCCCTCTCACGAGGTGTTGCTCATCGACGGCAACACGCAGCCTCTGAGCGACGCTGCTCTGGTGCGCTTCGTGCTCGCCAACGGCGTCCGGCTGGTGGGAATCGGCGCGATGACCCGCATGATCGCCAAAGCCTACCGGGTGGCCGATGCGTTGCGCGCCGCCGGCGTGCCGGTGGTCATGGGCGGGCCGCACGTCACCGCCATGCCGGACGAGGCCCTGGGCCGCGACGGCGGCCCGCGCCATGCGGACGCTGTGGCGCTGGGCGAGGCTGACGAGACCTGGCCGCGCATCGTCGCAGACGCCGCAAGCGGCCAGTTGCAGGAAGTCTACGCGCTCGCGGACGCCGGCGGCCGGCCCCGCCAGCCGGACCTGCGGCAGTACCCGCAGATCCCCTGGGACTCGCTCGACCTCTCCCAGTTCAACCGCATTCCCGGTTTCGTGCGCCCGCTCATGGCGCATCTCGGGACCGGGTGGGAGACGTTCCACATCATCCCCATCGAGTCCGGGCGCGGCTGTCCTTACGGTTGCGAGTTTTGCACCGTGACCGGGTTCTTCGGCGACTCGGTCCGCTTCCGCTCCAACCAGAGCATCGTGGAGGAGATGCTGCGGCTCAAAGCGCGCACTCGCAGAACGCACGGCAAGATCGCGGTCTTCTTCGTGGACGACAATCTCGCCATCGACGCGAAGCGCACCAAGGCGCTGCTGCGCGACATCATCGCCGCCGGGGCGCAGCTCTCCTGGATCGGCCAGATCAGCGCCAACCTGCTGCGCGATGAAGAACTGGCGGATCTGATTGCGGAATCCGGCGGCAGGTGGATCTTCATCGGCATGGAGTCGATTGACCCCGCCAACCTGGCCAGCGTGAACAAGAAGTTCTGCCAGCCCGCCGAGTACGCCACGGTGCTCGAACGCCTGGCGCGGCGCAACGTCTACGCGATGACCTCCTTCATCTTCGGGCTGGACCACGATGCTCCAGGAGTGGCCGAGCGCACCCTGAGCCGGATCCGCGAGTGGCCGCCCGTTCTGCCCGTGTTTGGACAGATCACGCCCTTCCCGGGCACTCCTCTGTACACCCGGCTGGAGCAGGAGGGCCGGCTGACGCGCCCCAGGCACTGGCTCGACTTCGCCCCGTTTCAGATGGCGCACACGCCCCTCAGAATGACCATTCCGGAGGTGCAGAACGAGATTACTCACGCCTGGAAGAACTCCTACAGCCCGGCCGCCACACGATGCGCCATGACTGCACTCCGGCACGAGCCGGTTCCCTACCGGATCACCCACCTGATCGCCCGGCTGTTCTTCCGCGGCATCTACTTCTCCCGGAAAGGCGCCTGGGGATGGGTGAGACTCATGGCGCTGAACTGGCGGGCGATCCTCAGCCTGATCCGGGATGCGTTTCGGGATTGGCCCGCGAGCGCCGACCGCGCGGGTGCGCTCGAGTTTGACGCGCCGCGGCTCGGCCCGAGCGCTGCCACCGCGGCGCGGCAGCCCGGGATGACGGAGGTTCCTCCCGAGGCCCTCCCGCAGCGCACGCCAGTGGCATCGCACCGCACCGGCTGATCATGGCTGGCAGCCAAGACCTTCGGCGACGCCCTGGCCGTAGTTCGGATCCGCAGCCAGGAAATGCCGGATTTGCCGAGCCTGGATGTCCCTGGGCACGCTTTGCATGCTCATCACGATGTTGTGGATGAGCCGCTGCCGCTCGTCCGGCTTCATCAGCCGGAACAAGTCGCCCGCTTGCGTGTAGTCGTCGTTGCCTTCGCGGTGGTCGTAGCGTGCGGCCACAGAGTCTCCGAGGTCCCAGGCGGGGTCTTGGTAGCGCGGATCCTCGACGGGGCCGCCGAAGCTGTTCGGCTCGTAGTTGGGGCCGACGCCGCCGTTGTCGTCGAGGCGCATGTTCCCGTCCCGGTGATAGGTGTGGACGGGGCACTTCGGCCTGTTCACCGGCAGCAGGTCGTAGTTGACGCCCAAGCGGTGCCGGTGCGCGTCGGGGTAGGACAGGATGCGGGCCTGTAGCATCTTGTCGGGCGAGTAGCCCAGGCCCGGCACGATGTTGCCGGGGGCGAAGGCCGCCTGCTCGACCTCGGCGAAGTAGTTCTCCGGGTTGCGGTTGAGCGTCATGATCCCGACCTCGTGCAGCGGGTAATCCCGGTGCGGCCACACCTTGGTCAGGTCAAACGGGTTGTAGCGGAAGGAGCTGGCCTGCTCTGGGGTCATGATTTGAACTGAGACGCGCCACTGGGGACAGTCCCCGCGCTGGAGGGCGTGGAACAGGTCGCGCTGGGCGAAGTCCGGATCCTGGCCGGCCATCGCGATGGCTTCCTCGCGGGTGAAGTTCTTGATGCCCTGCATGGTCTTGAAGTGCCACTTGCACCACACCCGCTCCCCCCGGGCGTCGATCAGCGAGTAGGTGTGGCTGGAAAAGCCGTTCATGTGGCGATAGCCCCAGGGCGTGCCGCGATCCGAGAACAGGATCGTCACCTGGTGCAGCGACTCCGGCGACAGGCTCCAGAAGTCCCACATCATGGTGGGCGACTTGAGGTTGGTCTGCGGATCGCGCTTCTGGGTGTGAATGAAGTCCGAGAACTTCAGGGGATCGCGGATGAAAAAGATCGGCGTGTTGTTGCCGACCATGTCCCAGTTGCCTTCCTCGGTGTAGAACTTGACCGCAAAGCCACGCGGGTCGCGCTCGGTGTCGGCCGAGCCCTTCTCCCCGCCCACCGTCGAGAAGCGCACGCAGACTTCGGTCCGGCGGCCGAGCTGTCCGAACAGCCGCGCCTTGGTCCAGCGGGTGACGTCCTGCGTGACTTCGAAAACGCCATGGGCGCCGGAGCCTTTGGCGTGCACCACGCGCTCCGGGATGCGCTCGCGGTTGAAGTGGGCCATCTTCTCGATGAGCAGGAAGTCCTGCATGAGGACCGGGCCGCGTGGCCCCACCGTGAGCGAGTTCTGGTTGTCACCGACCGGATTGCCGGCGGCGGTTGTCATCGTCTTTCGTTCACTCATGTTCACTCCTTGTTCGATGCGTCTGGGGAGGTGGTCTCCGGGAACTGGCCGGCCGGCGGCTCGCGCCGGCAGCACAACCCTGGGGGAGACCGAAAGCCCCTCTGTTGGATTCCGCTTTGTTTAGATGTGATCTAGGTCAAAGATACACAGCATCACAACCCTCGGCATGCCGCACACAGCCCGCGCAGCGTGATCTCGACGGTGTCCACGGACTGTCTGCCCGGCAGTTCGCCGAGCGGAAACGCTTGCACGGCCTCCGCGTCGATGTCTTCCAGTCTCCCGCAGCGCCGGCAGATGAAGTGGTGGTGGGGACCGAGACGGGAGTCGAACCGAATCGCACCATCCTTGAACAGCTCTTTCAGCAACCCGCTTTCCCTCAATAAGTTGAGCGTGTTGTACACCGTTGCCCGCGACGTCGTAGGGAAGCGTCTGTTGACGGCCGCAAACACCTCCTCCACGGTGGGATGGTGCGCTGCCGCGCCCAGAAATCCGACGATGGCCCGCCGCTGCGGGGTCATCTTCAGTCCGCGCGCCCGGGCCAAAGCCTGGAAGTGCTGGAGCGACAATCTGTGCAAGCTTCATTTAGAATACATCTAAAATGGCGCCCTGTCAAGGTCCGCGTTCTGTTCTCCGCAGGCAGGCGGCTCAGGAAAGGACCACGGGTCACTCGTATCGCAGGGCCGCGGCGGGGTGAAGATTCATGGCGCGGCGCGCCGGGAGGTAGCTGGCGAACAGGGCGACCGCGGCCAGAAACAGGGATGCGCCCGCGAAGGCCAGCGGATCGGTGGCGCTGGCGCCGAAGAGCAATCCCGCCGCCAGGCGAGTCAAGACCAGGGTGCCGGCGAGGCCGGCGACCACGCCGAGGACCAGCATCACGGCGGCCTGACCCACCACCAGCCGGGGCTTCGCGCTTGCATACGGCGCAGATGCGCCAGCGCACGGGCGGACCGCGGTCCGCCGCTGGGAAGGGCTGTCCGGAACCGGGACGTCGTGGCTCCCCCGGCCCGCGCCTAGGCGGAAGCAGACTCCGCCGCCCGGCCGAGGACCTCGTTGTAGTAGGCCTCGTAGCGGGGGATCACCAGCGAGCTACAGAAGCGTGTCTGGGCGGTCTGGCGGGCGGCGGCCGAGAGGCGCAGGTAGAGCGCCTCGTCGGTGAGCAGGCTGACCACGCGGGCGGCCTGTGCGTCGATGTCGCCGACCGGCTCGAGGAAACCGTCCACGCCGTCGGTGATCAGCTCCGGGACGCCGCCCACGCGCGTGGCCACCGAGGGCAGCCCGCAGGCCATCCCCTCCAGGGCGGCCAAGCCGAAGGATTCCAGCTCGCTCGGGAGCAGCAGGACGTGCGCCAGCGGCAGCAATCGCTCGACGTGTCCCTGCTTGCCCAGGAAAGTCACGTGCCGCTCCAGCCCCAGCTCGCGCGCTAGGCGATCGGCCGGCGCGCAGTCGGGGCCGTCGCCCACCATCAGCAAGTGAGCCGGCGTCTCCCGGCGCACCTCCGCCAGAATGCGCAAGCAGTCGAAGACGCGCTTCACCGGCCGGAAATTCGACAGGTGAATGAGGACCTTCTCCTCCGGCGGCGCCAGCGCGGCTTGCCGGCGCCGCGCCGGGTCCGGCAGGTACATCTCGCAGTTGACGAAGTTGGTGATGACCCGGATGTCACTGGGAACCTTGAAAACCTCCAAAGTGCGCGCCTTCAGGTACTCACTGATGGCGGTGACTCCGTCGGACTGCTCGATGGAGAACCTGGTGATGGGCATATAGGAGCGGTCAGCGCCCACCAGGGTGATGTCGGTGCCGTGCAGGGTGGTGATAAAGGGCACGCGGCGCCGCGGGGCGAGCATCTGCCGCGCCAGCAGCGCGGAGATCGAGTGCGGGATGGCGTAGTGGACGTGCAGCAGGTCGAGGCGGTAGGCCTCGGCCACCTCGGCCATGCGCGAGGCCAGGGCCAGTGAGTAGGGCGGATACTGGAACAGCGGATAGTTCGAGACCTCGACCTCGTGGTAGTGGATGCGCGGCGTGCCCGGGTCCAGGCGAATCGGGTTGGCATACGAGATGAAGTGAACTTCGTGGCCGCGGTTGGCCAGCTCCAGCCCCAACTCGGTGGCGACAATGCCGCTGCCGCCGTAAGTGGGGTAGCAGGTGATCCCGATCCTCACTGGGCCCCTCGTCCTTTTGCCTCTTGCCTTTTGCCTTCCCTTATCTCGCCAGCTTAGCATCAACGGGCTGGAGCGCCGCCACTCCAATCTGCCCGTGCAGGTTCTCGTCGGGCCGCGCCACGTCGCCGCCGCCGAACCACACCTGCCAGGGCGGCCCGGCGGAATCGATGGCCGGGTCACACACCACTTTGGAATTCCAGGACGCGCCTCCGGCAAAGACCGCGGCCTCAGAGACTCTGCGCCAGCGGACGCCGTCGGCGGAGCGCGCCAGGCCGAGGCGCCGGTTCTCGGCGCGGTCGCGGCCCGTGTACAGCATCCAGTAGCGGCCATGCGAGGCCCACACCGCGGGCTCTCCCAGGCCGTTTTCATCGAACGCGCCGGCCGCGCCCAGCTCAAGAACCGGGTTGGAGCGCAGCTTCCACCAAGCGATGCCGTCCGGCGAGCGGGCCACGCCCAGGCGCTGGCGCCGCGCGCGGTCCTGCCCCAGGTAGAACATGTAGAAGAAACCGCCGGCCCGCAGGACATAGGGGTCGGCCACGCCGCGCTCGTCGAAGCTGCCGCGCGGGCCGGGCCGCAGCACCGGCTCGGGGCGCTTGGTCCAGCGGCGGCCGTCCAGCGAGGTTGCCAGGCCGATCGAAGGCGGGCGTCCGGCCTGATACCAGTACAGGAACTCGCCGCTCTCGACCAGCGCCGACCCGTTGGCGGCGATGTAGTCACCCTCCCAACTGGCGGGGCCGGGCGAGAGCACGCGGCCGCGCTTCTCCCACTGCACTCCGTCGGTCGAGGTGGCCAGGCCGGTGTGCCAGGTGCGACCGTCGAAGCCGGAGTACAAGTTGTAGAGCAGCCCGCCGTGGCGAACCACTGAGGGGTTCAAGACGTCCACGGCGTCGAAGTCTCCCGGCGCGCCGCGCGTGAGCACCGGCTCGGCGCGGGCTTCCCAGCGGAAGCTGATTCCAAGAGGTGTCCCCGGCGGCGCGGGCAGCGTGAAATCCGCATAGCGACCGCAAGCGGTCAGCAGCAGGCAGAGCCCCGCGCCCGCGCTGGCCCACCTGGTCATGCGGGGATCCGGATGGTCAGCCGGGCGCCCTGCCCGGGCCGGGATTCCAGCGTCATCTCGCCCCCCAGCTTCCGAACGCGCTCCCGGATGCTGGCGGGACCCAGGCCCTGGCTCTCCAGCTCGTCCAGCGTGAACGT
>CAZIRH010000203.1:0-8650 GCA_964541065.1 uncultured Solibacteraceae bacterium | reverse complement strand
ACCCGAGCGAGATGCTGAGCGCGGCCCCGCGCGTCGAGTTCGAGAACACCAACTGGCTGGGCCGCGGCAAGAAGTACTCGCGCCTGCCGGTGCCCGGCGGCGGGTACATCTTCAAGGCCTACGACTTGAACCACTCTTACGAAGACTGCGACGTGTTCTGCTCACTGGCCAAGCTCAAGGAACACGGCAACACGGGGATCACGCTGTCGATGAAGAACTGCTTCGGCAACGCGCCGGCCACCATTTACGGCGACGGAGCGGGCAAAGACGAGCCGAGCGAGTTCCCGAAAGGCGGTCGGACGATATTCCACCGGGGGCACCGCCAGCCGGCCGGCTGGGCCGAGAACGATCCCACCACTCCGCGCCAGGACGGCTACCGCGTGCCGCGGATCGTCGTGGACATCGTGGCGGCGCGCCCCATCGACCTGGCCATCGTGGAGGGCATCGAGTCCATGGCGGGAGGCGAAGGGCCGTGGATTCCGGGCGTACGCCCCATCAATCCGCATCTGCTGGTGGTCGGGACCAACTGCGTGACTACCGACGCGGTGGCCACCGCGCTGATGGGCTTCGATCCCATGGCCGACCGGGGCACGGCGCCCTTCGAGCGCTGCGACAGCACGCTGCGCCTGGCCGAGGAGGCAGGGCTGGGCACGCGCGACCTGAAGCGCATCGAAGTGGTGGGTACGCCGATCGCCGAGGCGGTGGTGCCGTTCCGAGTGTAGGCGGCAGGCGAAACCGCCTGCCCCACCTACCAGCCGACCTCGACTTCGTAGTAGTCCCCGCCGCCGCCGGAGTCGGCGATCTCGAACACCAGGCGGTAGTTGTTGCGGGCGGAGGGGTACTCGAGGATCTCGACGCGGCCGCGCCCGCGCAGCCGGCGCACGGTGGCGTTGGGGTTGTTGCGGGGCGGGAGCGACCGCGAGAAATCTGCCCGCTCCGAGGCGACCGGCGCCCCGCTGATCACCTCGACCCGTGCGCTGGAACCCTCGACGATGACCCGGATGCGGCCGTCCACGCGGCCGCCCCAGAGCATCCCGCGGTGGGCAAAGCCGACGCCCGGCTCCTCGCGGGAGGGCCGCGCCCACACCAGCGAGAAGGAGTAGTCGCCGGCGCCGCCCTGCGGGTCACGGATGGCCACCTGCGCGGTGAAGCCGTTTTCCTCGCGCGGCTGCTGGATGAGGCGTATCTGCCCGCGGCCTGCGGTGCGGTCCAGATTGACCTGGGTGTCGCGCGCGGGCAGGGGACCGGAGAAACGGACGCGCTCGCGGGCGACCGCGCCCCCGCGCACGGCTTCCGCCAGGCACTCCTCGCGGCGGCAGCTCACCACGGCCTCGTCATCCACCCGGCCACTCCAGGTGAGACTTTCCATGCGGTCGTAGCTCGAAGAGGGGCTGGGCGGCGGGCCCGCGAGAAAGCCGCCCCGCGAAGCCCAGTAGAAGGCCAGCGAGTAGAACGCAGTGCCGCCCTGGCGGTCTTCCACCACCACCGAGAGCGTGTAGTTGTTCTCCAGGCGCGGCTGTTCGAGGATGCGCGCGTGCCCGCGCCCCTCGACCACCTCCAGGCGCACGGTCTGGCGGCTGTCCGGCAGGCGCTCGAAGAAACGGAAGCGCTGGCGCTGGACGGGCAGGCCCTGGCGCTCCTCGATGTCGATGCGGTTCGAGCGCACGCGCAGCACGATCACCCCGTCCACCTGCCCCTCCCAGACCATTTGTGGCTGGTCCTGGGCCAGCAGCGGCAGGCAGAGCAGCAGAAGAAACCTCATGCCGAAGAGATTAGCACAGGGTGACCACGGTGGCGCCCCAGCCGCCGGCCTCTTCGGGGGCGTCCCGGTAGTCCAGCACGTAGGGTGTGCGGGCCAGCACGGAGCGCACGATCTCGCGGCCGACGCCGATGCCCCGGCCATGGATGATGCGCAGGGCCTTCAGGCCCATCCGGTGCGCCTCTTCCAGGTAGGCCTCGACGGCCGCCTTGACCTCCTGGGGCGAGATGCTGTGCAGGTCGAAGACGTCGGTGATGGGGATGCGGACAAGCTCCGCACCGAATTCCGGAAGCTCGGACATCGTCGTGGGACAGGCGGTTTCGCCTGTCCGCTGATTCTTCACAGCTCCTAAGCGAGCGGTATCGCGGGGCCTGCTGCTAGATCCCGAGCGCTTTGGCAGCTTTCCTCAGGTCCTTCGGGTCAACGGCGACCAGGGCCCCGAAGCGGCCTGCTCCACCGCAGACGGCGTTGGTCTTGACCATGTTGATGCCCGCGGCGGCCAGCTTGCCCAGGGTCTCGGCCAGGGCGCCGACGCGGTCCTCTCCGGTCAGCAAGAAGCCCTTCTCCTTCTTGCCTAGCACCAGCCCGGCGGGCTTGACTGCCTTGGCGGGGCTGGGGGCATTGGCGGCGACCACCAGGACGACCTCGGCCACCTTGGCGCTCCTCCGGTAGGCCAGGAACCCGACCAGGTTGATGCCCGCATCTTTGAGCGCGTTCAGGACCTTGACGCCCTCGCCCGGCGTGTTGGGGATGGCGCCCATGTAGTAATCGACACGTGTGATCTCATCCGGCATGTGAATCTCCTCGGTCAATGGAACCTTACACCGAAGCGGGCGCTAAGTCAACATGTAAAATCGGACATACCCGGCCTCTACGGGATATACTGGCGGGAAAGTGGACCGCAAGCGCTCGGTGCAGCCAGTCCTGGTGGCGGTAGCGGTAAGCATCGCCGCCAACCTCTTCACCAACACGGTCAGTCTGCCCCTGTGGCTGTCTGTGGTGCTCCTGCTCGTCACCGTGGCCCTGGCGATCATGGTCGAGGTTTGGCCCGCCCGCACCGAGCCGAAGGCGCCAGCGGTCCCTCCTCCGCCGCCGCCCGAGCCGAAGCCAGAGCACGTCACGCCCGGGCCGCCGGAGCCGGATTTCGTTCATCCGTACCCACTTCAGGAGCATTTCACGGGGCGGGAGCGGGAGCGGGGGATGTTGACGGAGTGGTTCACCCGGGATGGGCCGCCGGTGCTGGCGCTGGTGGCGATCGGCGGGATGGGGAAGTCGGCGCTGGCCTGGGTGTGGGTCAACCGCGACCTGCCGGCGCTCCCCGAAAGCAGCCGTCCGGAGGGGGTGCTGTGGTGGTCCTTCTACGAGCGCGAGGCGCGGTTCAGCCAGTTCCTGGACGAGGCCCTGGCCTATCTGAGCGGCGGGGAGATCGACCCGAAAGGCGTTCCCTCCCAGCACGACAAGGTGCGGGCGGTGGTGAGCTGCCTGCGCCAGGGGCGGTTCCTGCTGGTCCTGGACGGCTTCGAGCGGGAACTGCGCGCCTACGCCAGCCTGAATGCGGCCTATCAGGGAGATGAGGTGGCCGAGGGCGGTGACTTCTGTGCCTGCACCGACCCCCATGCCGGGGACTTTCTGCGCTCTGTGGCGGCGCTCAGGGGCCGGAGCCGTGTGCTCCTCACCAGCCGGCTTCTACCACGCCAATTGGAGGGCGCGGACGGCTGCCGGCACGAGGGGCTTGAGCGGCTCGACCCGGAAGATGCGGTGGCATTCTTCCGGGCACACGGGATACGCAAGGGCACACGGGCGGAGATCATGGCGGCCTGCGAGCCTTACGGCTACCACCCCCTGGCGCTGCGGCTACTGGCCGGCATGATCGTGAAAGACCCCGCCCACCCGCGCGATGTCAGGGCGGCTGCCGGGTACACTCCGATCCCGGACCTCAAGGCCCGGGAACACAACATCCTGGCTCTGGCCTACGAAGCGCTCGGCAAGCCCCAGCGGGAACTGCTGAGCCGTATCGCGGCCTTCCGGTCGCCCGTGGGCTACGAGGCGGTGAAGGCGATCAGTCCGGAGAAGGACGAGCGGCGGCTGAAGGCGGCTTTGCAAGAGCTGGTGGACCGCCAGTTGCTCCTGTTCGATAGCGAGCGAGGCCGCTGCGACCTGCACCCCGTCGTGCGCCGCCACGCCTACGAGCGCTTGGGCGGCAAGGCAGGCGTCCACACCCGCCTGCGGGACTACTTCGCGACGGTGCCGCCGCCAGACAAGGTGGACGCCCTCGAGGACCTGAACCCGGTCATCGAGCTCTATCACCACACGGTCCGTGCCGGGCAGTACGACGAGGCTCGCAAGCTGTTCCGCGACCGGCTCAGCGATCCGCTGTACTTCCGCTTCGGCGCCTACCAGCTTAACATCGAGTTGCTGCGGGCGCTGTTTCCGGACGGCGAGGACCGCCCGCCGCGGCTCACCCAGGAGAGCGCCCAGGCCTGGACGCTGAATGACCTGGCCGCCTCCTACAGCCTCTCTGGCCAGCCCCGCCGCGCAGTGCCGCTGGTTGAGAGGCAGAACGGTCTGCAAGAGAAGGCCGGCGACAAGCTCAACCTCGCCATCGGCCTGGGAAATCTTGCGTACAACCAACTTGCGCTCGGCCAGCTCAGGGCGGCGGAGGCCAACCTACGGCGCAAGCTTGAGATGAACGCTGGTGAGTTCGAGGCCGCCGTTGGCCACCAGGAGCTAGGCAGGCTGCTGGCCTTCGAGGGGGCATTTGAGGAGGCAGCACGGGAATTGGAAGCATCGACGCGCCAATGGGAGCGGACCGGCGACAAGCAGGGCCTCTGTCTTGATCAGGCGTACCTAGCGTTGCGCGCCTTGTTGATGGGCGACGCCCAGGCAGCGCTCGAAGCTGCTGGCCAGGCGCGACAGCTCGCCGACGTAGAGCGCAACGAGCGCGACATCATCCGTGCCGAGTGGCTTCTCGGGGCGGCACTGACGGGGCTTGGGCAGCTCGGTGAGGCGGAAGGGCATCTCACTGAGGCCCTCACTCGCTGCCGGCGGATCAACTTGATCGAACTGGAGCCGGACATCCTGCTGGCCTGGGCCCGGTGGCATCGGGCAAAGGGCGAGCACGACCAAGCTCTGGCGCACACACAAGAGGCCCTGGCCATCGCTGATCGCTGCGAGTACCGGCTCAAGCAGGCCGACATCCACAACTTCCTGGCCCGGCTCGCCCTCGACGCCGGTGATCGCGCCACCGCCCGCCGCCACGCCGAGATCGCCCGCGAGCGCGCCCTCTGCGACGGCTCGCCGCACTGCTACAAGCCCGCCCTGGAGGAAGCGGACCGGCTGCTCGGTGGTTGTGATACGATTCCTCAGACTTGCGTTGATGACTTCTCTGTCGGTCCACCGGAGCCTGCCGTGGCGCGCCAGTCCGCTGGCCGCGGGGAAGCGGAGGCGAAGATGACAGGCCCTCAGGCGGCGAAGGAGGCTGGACCCCGCTCCTGGACGACGGAGCAGAAGGTTTCAATCGTTCTGGAATACCGCCGTACGGGTGGTGCCTGCTGCCCGCTGGATGCAGCGGTCCTTCAGGTTATCGACGCAGGCATCCACGGCGATCCTTACGCAATCCTCGTGGAATGCCCCATCTGCCGGAACGGTTTCAATTCACGCGAACTCGAACCCGGGGTGCTGCAATCGGCCGCCGAGCGGCCCTATCATGTCTCCCCGGCGATCCACCAGCGATTGCAGCAGCTTGCTGAGCACGTAAAGCAGGATCTCCAACTGCTCGGTGAGTACGAGGATGCGCTCCGCTACGAAGACGACCCGCTCCGCAAGGCCAAGTATCGCCGCGCGATCCAGCAGTTGCGAGCCACGCTGGTAAGCCGCCAGCAGGAATATGACCAACTGGTCCCGCAGCTACCGGGCGAGCGGCCGCGTCAGGTGCAGGAGATCGCGACTCAACTAGCGCAGATCCAAGGCAAACTCGATGTGCTGGCTATCGGTCAGGTAGCGATTGGACAAGGGCTGGCCCACTTGCAGCAAACCCTGCTACAGCGATTCGATGCGGGTCAGCGGGAGACGGTCAGGGCCATCATCGCGCGGTTGGACGAGGCGCAGCTAGCCGTTACGGATGCCGTGTTGCAGGCGATCGAGGCCGGGCGGCTCGAGCATAGCGAACTGCACGAGATGCTGGCTGCCGTTGGCGACACGCTGGACGAAGTCTGCGAACGGTTTCGGGGTGTGTCCGATTCAGCGCTGGTGGGTGATGTGCACCGTGTGGCCGCTGTACTCAAAGAACCGGAGCTCGACATCGCACACAAAGTGAAGATGTCGATACCGATCATTCCATTCGTCCTCTCCTACGAGTGGGAAGCCGAGTTGAAGACTGGGCTCAACCTGGGGGGCGCCTGGCAGCGACTGCTGGCCAAGGTGCGCGGTAAGCCATGATCGAGCCAGCCAGGCTGCTGCGCCAGCAGCAGCTCGAAGAGAAGATCCTCCAGGCCTGGGAGCTTGTCGGCGAGTACGAGAACAAAGACAGGCTCTCCGACGATCCGATGGAGCGCCGTCGGTACAAGCAGCAGATGGCGGAACTGCGCGGTGAGATCGAGCGCTACGAGAGGGAGCTGAGAAACCTAGGTGCGGCATCCCACGCCGTGCCATTTGAGCCTTGTATCGCCCACCCCTACCCGCTTCAGGAGCATTTCACCGGGCGGGTGGGGGAGCGGGGGATGTTGACGGAGTGGTTCACCCGGGATGGGCCGCCGGTGCTGGCGCTGGTGGCGATCGGCGGGATGGGGAAGTCGGCGCTGGCCTGGGTGTGGGTCAACCGCGACCTGCCGGCGCTCCCCGAAAGCAGCCGTCCGGAGGGGGTGCTGTGGTGGTCCTTCTACGAGCGCGAGGCGCGGTTCAGCCAGTTCCTGGACGAGGCCCTGGCCTATCTGAGCGGCGGGGAGATCGACCCGAAAGGCGTTCCCTCCCAGCACGACAAGGTGCGGGCGGTGGTGAGCTGCCTGCGCCAGGGGCGGTTCCTGCTGGTCCTGGACGGCTTCGAGCGGGAACTGCGCGCCTACGCCAGCCTGAATGCGGCCTATCAGGGGGACGAGGTGCCCCAGGGCGTCGACGTCTGCGTCTGCACCGACCCCCATGCCGGGGACTTTCTGCGCTCTGTGGCGGCGCTCGGGGGCCGGAGCCGCGTGCTTGTGACCAGCCGCCTCTTCCCCCGCGAGCTTGACGGCCTGGCCGGCTGCCGGCATGAGGAGCTTGAGCGCCTGGACCCGGAAGACGCGGTGGCGTTCTTCCATGCCCACCGCATCCGCGGGAGGCGCGCCGAGATCCAGGAAGCCTGCGAGCCTCACGGCTACCACCCGCTGGCGCTGCGGTTGCTGGTCGGCATGATCGTGAGGGACCCCGCCCAGCCGCGCGACGTCAGGGCGGCTGCTGGGTACACGCCGATCCCGGACCTCCAGCCCCGGGAACACAACATCCTGGTTCTGGCCTACGACGCGCTCGGCAAGCCCCAGCGGGAACTGCTGAGCCGCGTCGCGGCCTTCCGGTCGCCCGTGGACTATGGAGCGGTGAAGGCGATCAGTCCGGAGAAGGACGAGGGGCGGCTAAGGGCGGGTTTGCAGGAGCTGGTGGAGCGCCAGTTGCTCCTGTTCGACAGCGAGCGAGGCCGCTGCGACCTGCACCCCATCGTGCGCCGGTACGCCTACGAGCGCTTGGGCGACAAGGCAGGCGTCCACACCCGCCTGCGGGACTACTTCGCCGCCGTGCCGCCGCCTGAAAAGGTGGACGCCCTCGAGGACCTGAACCCGGTCATCGAGCTCCACCACCACACGGTTCGTGCCGGGCGGTACGACGCCGCGTGCGACCTCTTCCACGACCGGCTTCACGACCCGCTGTACTACCGCTTCGGCGCCTACCAGCTTTGTATCGAGTTGCTACGGGCGCTGTTTCCGGACGGCGAGGACCGCCCGCCGCGGCTCAGCAACGAGAGCGCCCAGGCCTGGATGCTGGCCGCACTGGCAAACTCCTATAGCCTCTCGGGGCAGCCACGCCGCGCCGTGCCGCTGTTCGAGAGGCACAACGCGCTACGAGAGAAGGCCGGCGACAAGCTCAACCTCGCCGCCAGCCTGGGGAATCTTGCGTACAACCAAGTTGCGCTCGGCCAGCTCAGGGCGGCAGAGGCCAACCTGCGGCGCAAGCTTGAGATGAACGCTGGTGAGTTCGACGTCGCTGTAGGCCACCGGGAGCTTGGGAGGCTGCTGGCCTTCCAGGGGGCCTTCGAGGACGCGGCCCAGAAATTGGACACCGCGCTGGAAGGCTTCACCGGGCAGCGCCGGCCGCAGTCGCAAGGCATGGTCTGGGCTTACCGCGCCCAGCGCGCGCTGGTGATGGGCGACGCCCAGGCGGCACTCGAAGCCGCCCGCCGGGCGCGGCAACTCGCCGACACGGAGCGCGTTGAGCGCGACATCATCCGCGCCGAGTGGCTCCTAGGGGCGGCACTGACGGCGTTTGGGCAGCTCGGTGAGGCGGAAGGGCATCTCACCGACGCCCTCACCCGCTGCCGGCGGATCAACCTCATCGAAATGGAAGCGGACATCCTGCTGGCCTGGGCCCGGTGGCATCGGGCGAAAGGCGACCCCGACCAGGCTCTGGCGCACGCCCGAGAGGCCCTGGCCATCGCCGATCGCTGCGAGTACCGGCTCAACCAGGCCGGCATTCACAACCTCCTGGCGCGGCTAGCCCTCGACGCCGGTGATCGCGCCACCGCCCGCCGCCACGCCGAAGTCGCCCGCGAGCGCGCTCTCTGCGACGGCCCGCCGCACTGCTACAAGCCCGCCCTGGAGGAAGCGGACCGGTTGCTCGTGGAGGCGGGCCAGAGGCCCGCCGCAGGCTGAG
>CAZIRH010000202.1:0-8656 GCA_964541065.1 uncultured Solibacteraceae bacterium | reverse complement strand
GTAGGCGATGCCGGGCTTGATCCAGAAGGCGTCCCGGATGCTCTTGCGAGGGATCTCGTCGCGGGTGAGTTCGAAAACCAGCGGCTTGTCGCTGCCCTCCCGGCCGAGGGTGATCTTCACCCGGGTGCCCTTGGGGCCCTTGAGCAGGTCCGCGATTTCGTCCGTGCGGAGGTTTTCGGTGGGCTTGTCGTCCACCGCCAGGATGGTGTCTCCGGGGCGAATGCCGGCCCGGTAGGCCGGCGAACCCGCGAAGGGCATGAGGACGATGGTGCGACCGGATTCGGTGCGACTCAGCCCGATCTGCATGCCCACGCCGAAGTAGTGGCCCCGCTGCTCTTCCCGCATCAACTGGAAGTAGCGCCGATCCAGGAAGTTCGAGTGCGGGTCGAGCGTGCGGAGCATGCCCGGGATCGCGCCGCCGTAAATGGCCCGCTCGTGGTTGAGCTGCTCGGCGAAGCTCTGCTCGACCAGGCTCAGCACCTTGGTGAACGTGCTGACGCTGGCGCTGATGTCGTCTTGCGCGGCGACGGCGGGTGCGCCCTCCACCGTCGCGCCGAAGTACCCGCCCGCCAGCGCCGAGAGGGCAATGACCAGGGGAACCAACAGTACCGCACGCCCGCGTTCGCTCAAGCGGCCCATTTTCGTGAAACCCTACCTCCAGTATAGCGTAGGCGGCCGAGTGGCCCGGCCGGGGCGGGCCGGCGGAACCCTCACCCCGCCTCTCGAACCCTGCGGGCCGCAGCCGGGCCTTCGGCGCGCCCGGGTTTCTTCGGCACGGCGCCCAGGCGGCGCGCCTGGTCGCTCACGCACACCACGAACATGGGCTGGCGGGCGCTCTTGAGGATGTCGATGATGCGCTGGTGGTTGTCTTCCACGTAGATGGACTTGCCGTCGGTGAGCAGGTGCAGCTCGGACTGCGGGCTGAGCACGTCGCTCAGGCGGCGCCCCATCTCCCGTTGCAGGTAGCGGAACACCCGCCGGATCTTTTGCAGCGAGAAGCCCTTGCGGCGCAGCTCGGCGATCACCGTGATCTCGACGACCTCCTCGGGGCTGTACATGCGGCGGTGGCCGTGGTGCTCAGGCGAGACCACCTTGCGTTCATCCCACCACTGCAACTGCCGCAGGCTGATGCGGGCGATCCTGGCGACGTCGCTGGAGGAATAGCTGTCGGGGGAGGCAGCGGGAGCAGGATGAGTGCGTTTTGTTTTGAACATGGAACACCAGTAGCGTTCGGATTTTCTCCGCCTCTTGAGGATTGTACCTGAGTTGAGCGCGTGTCAATGCCTTTGGGCAGAATTTTTTTGCCTGGGCAAGGGAATCACCTGAGCCCCGGGGGCGGCGGCTAGCCGCCGCCCACGAACTGGACGATCTCCAGCCGGGCGCCCGGGTGCAAGGCCGTTTCCTTCCAGCGCGCTGGTTTGAGGATTTGCCCGTCGAGCTCGATGGCCACCCGCCCGGCGTCCAGCTCGAGGGATTCCAGCAGTCCCAGCACGGTCTGCCCCTGGGGTGCCTGTCGAGGCTGGCCGTTGACGAGAATCTCCATAGCAGGATGCTGCAAAAATGCATGGGGCGCCGGCACGGGCATTTGACACCCCCGCCGCCGCCCATTATTATAGTCAACTTCGAGGGTTGTTCATCCCAGCAGGCACATGCTGAATCCGTTTGCCGAAGTCTATCTGCCGGTGCTGTTGCAGGTCGTGCTGGCGATGGCGATTGCCGCCGGCATGATCGGGGCTTCGGCGCTTCTGGGCAAGCGCGTCCGCAGCCGGGTCAAGGAAATGCCTTACGAGTGCGGCCTCCCTTCCCAGGGCACCGCCCGCGAGCCTGTCAGCGTGAGGTTCTACCTGGTGGCGATGATCTTCATCCTCTTCGACATCGAGACGGTTTTCCTGTACCCCTGGGCGGTGGTCTACCGGGAGCTGAAACTGTTTGCTTTTCTGGAGATGCTGCTGTTTGTGGCTTTGATCTTGTCCGGGTTCTTCTACATCTGGAAGAAGGGAGCCCTGGACTGGTCTGTCGAGCAGGGGGCCGAGCGGAGACGGTAGCCGGGGATGCTTCCCGACAGCTTGCGAGACAGCCCTGTTGCGGCCGCGGTCGAGGCGGCGGTCCCGTCTGCGATTCAAGACGGCAAGTTTGACCGCGGGGAGCTGACGCTGGAGGTAGCCCCGGACAAGGTGGTGAAAGTCTGCCTGGTCCTCCAGCAGGAGCAGGAGTTCGAGCGGCTGAGCGGGGTGACGGCCGTGGACTGGTATCCCGCGGAGCCACGCTTCGAGGTGGTCTACCACCTGCATTCGGTAGGCCGCAACCGGAGGGTGAGGCTGAAGTGCCGGCTGAGCGGTGAGGCGCCCGAGATCGACTCCCTCACCGGCGTGTGGCACTCGGCCAACTGGTACGAGCGGGAGGTCTACGACCTGTTCGGGGTGGTCTTCCGCGGCCACCCGGACTTGCGCCGCCTCCTGATGCCCGAGCACTGGGTGGGCCATCCCTTGCGCAAGGACTACCCGGTGCACGGGTACAAGTACAGCTACGCCGATCCCGAGGGTTGAGTGATGAGCGACCGCCCGATGGAGACACCCGAGCCAGCCGCCCCGCGCCGCATGGCGCTCAACCTGGGCCCGCAGCACCCCTCCACTCACGGGGTCCTGCGGTTGATGGCCGAGCTGGACGGCGAAACCATCGTCACAGCCGCCTGCGAGATCGGCTACCTGCACACCGGCATCGAGAAGGAGTGTGAGCAGAAGCTCTACCAGCAGGCCGTCACCCTGACCGACCGGGTGGACTACCTGGCCCCGCTGTCCAACAACCTGTGTTACTGCCTGGCGGTGGAACGGCTGCTGGGGCTGGAGATCCCGCCGCTGGCGCAGTGGATGCGCGTGATGCTGACGGAGCTCACGCGGCTGAACAGCCACCTGGTCTGGCTGGGCACGCACGCCCTGGATGTGGGCGCCATGAGCGTGTTCCTGTACTGCTTCCGCGAGCGCGAGGACCTGCTGCGCATCTTCGAAATGTTCTCCGGCCAGCGCATGATGACCAGCTACTTCCGCATCGGCGGCCTGGCGCTGGAGCCGCCGCGCGGCTGGCACGCGGTGGTCAAGAAGTTCATCGACGCCTTCCCCGGCCGGGTGGACGAGTACGAGGACCTGCTCACCGAGAACCCCATCTGGCTGCGGCGCACCAAGGGCGTAGGCTGGGTGTCGCTCGAGGACATGCTCGATCTGGGCGTCACCGGGCCGATGCTGCGCGCGGCCGGGCTGGCGTGGGACATCCGCAAGACTGAGCCGTACACCGGCTACGAGCAGTTCGATTTCCAGGTGCCGACCCGCACCGAGGGCGACGTCTACGCGCGCTACCAGGTGCGGATGGAGGAGCTGCGCCAGAGCGCGCGCATCGTTTGTCAGGCGCTCGAGGGCATGCCCGCGGGGCCGTGGAAGGCCGACGCCCCCGGCGTGGCGCTGCCGGACCGCGAGAGGATGAAGACCGAGATGGAGGCCCTCATCTACCACTTCAAGATCGTCACCGAGGGCTTCCGCGTGCCGGCCGGCGAGGTCTACCAGGTGATCGAGTCGCCGCGGGGCGAGCTGGGCTACTACGTGGTGAGCGACGGGACCCCCAAGCCCTACCGCGTGCACATTCACGGCCCCAGCTTCGGCAACCTTCAGGCCCTGCCCCAGATGATCGAGGGCCGCATCATCGCCGACACCGTCACGGTGCTGGGCAGCATGGACTTTGTGCTGGGGGACGTGGACCGATGACCTTCTCGGCGGAGGTCGAGGCCAGGTTCCAGAAGCTGCTGGGCAGCTACCCGCAGGGGCAGGAGCGCTCCGCGCTCATTCCCATGCTGCTCTACGCGCAGGACGAGGTGGGCAGCATCACCGCGGAGCTGGTCGAGGAGGTGGCGCGGCGGCTCAAGCTCGAACCCGCGCAGGTGCGCGAGGCCGCCAGCTACTACTCGATGCTGCGGCAGAAGCCGCTCGGCCGCCATCACATTCAGATCTGCACCAACGTCAGTTGCCTGCTGGCCGGCGGCGCCGAGCTGTTCGAGCACGCCTGCCGGCGGCTGGGCATCGGCCACCGGGAAGTCACCGCGGACGGGCGCTTTTCGCTCGAGGAAGTCGAGTGCCTGGGGGCCTGCTCGTGGGCCCCGGCGCTCCAGGTGAACTACGACTACCACCACGGCGTGACGCCCGAGAGGTTCGACCAGTTGATCGAAGCGCTCCGGAAGGCGGGCTGAGCGATGCTCTACAACGCCCCCAGCCCGCTCGAGGTCAAGGTTCTGACGCGGCGCTTCGGCCTGCCCGGCGGGCCGTCGCTTGACACCTACCTCGCCACCGACGGGTTCGCGGGCTTCCGCCGCTCCCTGGAGATGAAGCCGGAGGAGATCATCGATCAGGTGAAGATCTCGAACCTGCGCGGGCGCGGCGGGGCAGGCTTCCCGACGGGCCTCAAGTGGGGCTTCGTGCCGCGCAACTCGAAGGCGCCTCGCTACATCGTGGTGAACGCCGACGAGGGCGAGCCGGGCACCTGCAAGGACCGGCTGCTGATGGAGAACGACCCGCATCAGCTCCTGGAAGGGATGCTGATCGCGGGGCGGGCGGTGGACGCGCACACGGGCTACATCTACGTCCGTGGCGAGTACCGCTACCTCCTCGCGGTCCTGGAGCGGGCCATCGAGGAGTGCCACCGCGCGGGGTACCTGGGGAAGAACATCCTGGGCCGCGGGTTCGACTTCGAGGTGTACGTGCACACGGGCGCGGGCTCTTACGAGTGCGGCGAGGAGTCGGCGCTGTTGGAATCGCTGGAGGGCAAGCGCGGCATACCGCGCATCCGGCCGCCCTTCCCGGCGGTGGCCGGCCTGTACCGCTGCCCCACGGTGCTCAACAACGTCGAGAGCTACTCGGCGATCCCGGTGATCCTGCACGCGGGCGGGGCCGCGTTTGCGGCCCTGGGCGCGCCGCGCGACGGCGGCACGCTGCTGTTCTGCATCTCGGGGCACGTCAACCGCCCGGGGGTTTACGAGCTGCCGGTGGGGTTCAACCTGCTGCGCATGTTGCACGAAGTGGGGGGCGGCATGCGCGGCGGCAAGAAGCTGAAGGCGGTGATCCCCGGGGGCTCGTCCTGCCCCGTGCTGAAGGCCGCGGAGTGCGACCTGGCGATGGACTACGACACGCTGGCCAGGGCCGGCAGCATGCTGGGCTCGGGCGGGGTGATCGTCATCGACGAGGACACCTGCATGGTACGCGTGGCGGCGCGCACGATCCGCTTCTACGCCCACGAAAGCTGCGGGTGGTGCATTCCCTGCCGGGAGGGAACCGCATGGCTGGCCAAGCTGCTCCAGCGGTTCCACGAGGGCGGTGGCAGGCGGAGCGACCTGGAGCTGGCTGCGGAGGTCGCGCGCAGCATGCTGGGGCGCACCTTCTGCCCGTTGGGAGACGCGGCGGCCATGCCGACCATCTTGATCGTCGAGAAGTTCCGCGACGAATTCGAGGCGCACCTCGACGGGCGGCCCTGCCCGTTTGAACGGACCGCGGGGGTCTGATGGCGAACCTGGTGAAGCTTGTGATCGACGGCCAGCCGGTTGAATCGCCGGCCGGAGCGCTGGTCATCGAAGCCGCCCGGCGCGTGGGCATCGAGATCCCCAGCTTCTGCTACTACCGAGGCTTGGCGCTGCAAGGCGCCTGCCGCATGTGCCTGGTGGAGGTCGAGCGCGCGCCTAAGCTGATGACCGCCTGCACGCTCCCCGTCGCCGACGGCATGGTGGTGCGCACCTCGACCGAGCGGGTCCGCCAGGCGCGCAAGGCCGTGCTCGAGATGCTGCTCGCCAATCACCCGCTGGATTGCCCGGTGTGCGACAAGGGCGGCGAGTGCGAGCTCCAGGACATGACGTTGGCCCATGGCCCGGGCGTGGGCCGCTTCGCGGAGCAGAAGCTTCACGTGGACGAGCAGCAGTGGTCGGCGGTGGTCTACTACGACCGGCCGCGCTGCATCCTCTGCACCCGCTGCGTGCGCATCTGCGAGCAGGGCATGGGGGTGCGCGCGCTGGGCATCGTGGACCGCGGCGAGCACTCCGAGATCGCGCCGAACCGCGGCGACCGCCTCGCGTGCGACGAGTGCGGCATGTGCATCGACATCTGTCCCGTGGGCGCGCTCACCAGCCGCATGTACCGCTACCGGACGCGGCCCTGGGAGATGGCGCACGTGGGGACGATCTGCACGCACTGCGGCGACGGCTGCAAGACCACCCTGGGCGTCTACCACAACCAGATCATGCGCGGGAACAACCGCGACCGCTCGGGCCTGAACGGCGAGTTCCTGTGCATCAAGGGACGGTACGCCGCGGATTACCTCGACCATCCCGAGCGGCTCACCACGCCGCTCGCGCGCGCCGGGCACGGCTTCGAAGCCGTCTCGTGGGCCAGGGCTGTGGCAGCGGTGGCCGCCAAGTTTATCGAGGTGAAGGCGCGCGGCGGCCTGATTGGCGTCATCGGCTCGAATCACACCACCAACGAGGAGAACTACTACCTCCAGAAGCTGGCGCGCGAAGGCCTGGGAACGCGCCACATCGACCATCACCGCACGGGCGACGTGGCGAGCCTCCTGGGGGCGCTGGGGGGCAAGGGCGAGCTCCTGGCTACAGTGGAAGACCTCTACACCGGTCCCGCCGTTGTGGTGGTGGGCGCGGACCTGGCGCAGCAGCATCCGCTGCTTTCCTTCCAGATCCGGGCGAACTACCATCACCACGGGGCACACGTGTACGTGGTGACGCGCGGGCCGGTGCGCGAGGACGGCTACGCCGCTCGCAGCGTGCGCGCCGAGCCGGGCCAGGAGCTTGATGGTTTCGAGTCGTTGCTGCACCTTCTGGCGGGCGAGCCTGAGCTGGTGGTGCTGTTCGGCGACGCCATCCAGGGCGAAGCCGTGGCGCGGCTGGTGGGCTTGGGCGAATCGCTCGGTATCCCGGTCAAGTACGTTTGCCTGCTGGACTACTCGAATTCCCGCGGGGCCGCCGACATGGGCTTGCTGCCGGATCTGGGCCCCGGCTACCAACCGCTCGCCGAGCCGGGCATGAACCTTGAGGAGATGCTGGCCGCGGAGGAGCTCGCGTGCCTCTGGGTGGTGGGCGCCAACCCGCTCAACCGCCGCCGGCCCGCGGCGAAGAGCGCGTTCGTGGTGGTTCAGGAGCTATTTCTGACGGAGACGGCCGAGGTCGCCGACATCGTGCTGCCGGCGGCTTCGGCCTACGAGAAGACCGGCACGGTGACCAACACCTGCGGGCAGGTGCAGCGGCTCACGCGTGCGCTGGCCAGGCCGGGACCGAAGCCGGATCTGGAGATCTTCCGCCTGCTCGCCCGAGCCCTGGAGCTGGACCTGGGACCCGCCGCGCCGGAGGTGGTGGCAGTGGGAACACAGGCAGGAATGCCTGTGCCACCTGTCTGCAAGCTCTGTGTTTCGAGTGTGGCACAGACATGCATGTCTGTGTTTTCGTCGGGGTTGATCCGCTCGGCGGGCGATACGCTGTTCACTTCCGGCACGCTGGGGCGGTACTCGAAGACCTTGCAGTCTGTGGCGGAGGCGCCGGGGGGCTTGTACCTAGGATGAACCCGTACCTGCTCATGGTCATCAAGGCCGCCGTGGTGATGGGCGCCCTGCTGGTGACGCTGCTCTACATCCAGTGGGTGGAGCGCAAGGTCATCGCCCACATCCAGCGCCGGTTGGGGCCCTACCGCGTCGGCCCGCACGGCCTGTTGCAGCCGGTGGCCGACACGCTGAAGTTGCTGCTCAAGGAGGACCTGCTCCCCGCGCACGCCAACCGCTTCATCTACCTGCTGGCGCCGTTCCTGGCGGTGACGCTGGCGCTGATCTCGATTGCGGTGATTCCGTTCGGCCCCCAGATCGAGGTGGCAGGTGTGCGCACCTGGGTGCAGCTTACCGACTTGAACGTGGGCGTGCTGTTCGTGCTGGCCATCTCGTCGCTGACGGTCTACGCCGTGGTGCTGGCCGGGTGGTCGTCGAACAGCAAGTACCCGCTGCTGGGGGGCCTGCGCAGCGCGGCGCAGATGGTGGGCTACGAGCTGCCGATGGGCATGGCCGTGGCCGCGCCCCTGCTGCTGTCGGGCAGCCTGAGTCTGCGCGAGATCGTGCTCTCCCAGGAGTATTTTCACGCGGGTTTCTGGCCGGGCTGGAACGTTTTCCGGCTGCCGTTCCCGCAGGCCATCAGTTTCGTCATCTTTATGATCGCGGCCTTCGCCGAGACCAACCGCGTCCCGTTCGACCTGCCGGAGGCGGAGAACGAGCTGGTGGCCGGCTTCCACACCGAGTACAGCAGCCTGAAATTCGCCTGCTTCTTCATGGCCGAGTACGCCAACATGATCACCGTGTGCGCGATGGCCACGGTGCTGTTTCTGGGCGGCTGGCTGCCGCTGTTCCCGGTCGCCTACGGCGCAAACTACGTGCCGTCGGCGGCGCTGGCTTTGGGCGGGGCGCTGCTCCTGTACCACGGGCTGCCGGCGGCGTTCCGGCGCGACCGCCTGAGCCTGCCGGCGTTCGGCGTGGCGGCGCTCGTCGCGGCGGCGGTGTTTCTGATCCCGGCGGTGCAAGCGCTGCTGGCGCCCTTGTTCTGGTTCCTGGCCAAGACCGGGCTGCTGCTGTTCATCTTCATCTG
>CAZIRH010000201.1:0-8663 GCA_964541065.1 uncultured Solibacteraceae bacterium | reverse complement strand
GGCGCAAGCTGCGCGACGAGCGCGCCTCGATCACTCACAAGTTCTCCATCGCCGGCCACGAGGGCTATATC
The DNA here is from genome assembly GCA_964541065.1 of uncultured Solibacteraceae bacterium. Lineage (GTDB taxonomy): Bacteria > Acidobacteriota > Terriglobia > Bryobacterales > Bryobacteraceae > VFZS01. The sequence continues at coordinate 8,592 of CAZIRH010000201.1, read as the reverse complement.
ACCGTGGGCCTCTACGACGACGGCAGCCCCGGCGAGTTGTTCATCACCATGGCCAAGGAGGGCTCGACCATCTCCGGCCTCATGGACGGCTTTGCCACCGCCATCAGCTTCGCCCTCCAGTATGGCGTGCCGCTCAAGTTCCTGGTGGACAAGTTCAGCCACGTGCGCTTCGAGCCGGGCGGCTGGACCCCCAACCAGCAGATCCCCTACGCCAAGTCGATCCTCGATTACATCTTCCGCTGGATGGGCGCACGCTTTCTGGGGCCCGAGTACGCCGTCACCGAGGCCGGCGAAAGCCCCAACCTGCGCCCCACCGAGCCTGACCCCCAGCAGAAACTCCCCTTCGCCCCCGTCGCCGACGACGCCCCGCTCTGCTCCGAGTGCGGCTCCATCATGACCCGCAACGGCAATTGCTACAAGTGCGAGAACTGCGGCGGAACCAGCGGGTGTAGTTGAAGTGGGACATGCTTTGGCTTGTCCGCGCGCCCGGCTCGCCAAGGACCCTCGCAATCAGTAGTGATAGCGACAGGCGAGGATGCGGATCTTGGTCTCGGATACCTGGTAGACCAATCGGTGCTCGCGGTCGATCCGGCGAGACCAGCAGCCGGTCAACTCGTGCTTCAGAGGTTCGGGCTGGCCGATTCCTTCGAAAGGCTCCCGCTGGACTTCCCGGATCAGTCTCACGATCCGCAAGGCTTTGGCGCGATCATGCTCGACCCACCACGCCAGATCCTCGAACCCGGCAGGGTCAAACTCCAAGCTTCTCACAGGCTTCTTCCAGAGAAAGGCCTCCCTGTCGATTCCTCGCCTCGGTGAGCCGCTGCCGCATGACGGTGCTCTTGAGCAGGTATGCGGTTTCCCGCTCCGATTCGATCTCGCGCCACAACTCGATGGGCACGATGACGCCGACCGGGGCGCCGTTCTCATCGGAGACGTACTGGATGTCGCTGCGAGCCATCACCTCAAGTGTACTCCCTTCGGTGCCGCCCTCGACGGGGCAGGGCCCACCGAGCCTGACCTTCAGCAGAAACTCCCCTTCAGCCCCGTCGCCGAACGCCCCTCTGCTCCGAGTGCGGCTCGATTATGACCCGCAACGGCAATTGCTACAAGTGCGAGAACTGCGGGGGGACGAGCGGGTGCAGTTGAGCCTGGTTTCGCGCCAAGATCGCAAGGATCACGCCAAGCACGCAAACAAGCACCCTGTTGTCCCTCTTTGCGCTCTTCGCGCAACCTTGGCGTCCTTGGCGCGACCCACCCCGCTGTGGTCCGAATGCGGCTCCATCATGACCCGCAGGCGAACCAACCGGCTTGGGCGAAATGGCTTAGAATGCGAGTATGGAGCAGTGGCGCGATCGTATCAGCGTGAACCCAAGAGTCTGCCACGGCAAGGCGTGTGTTCGCGGAACTCGTGTGCTGGTGTCGGTTGTGCTGGACAACATCGCCGCGGGGGTTCCACGCGACGAGATTCTCGCCAGCTACCCCGCCCTGGAGCAGGCGGACATTGACGCCGCTCTGGCTTACGCCGCGGAGCTCGTTCGCGAGGGCACCGCGGACCTTCCCCTTGAGATCGGCGCGTGACGTTCAAGATCGACGAGAACCTGCCGGTTGACGCTGCGGTGCTGCTGCGCGAGAGCGGTTTCACAGCGGATACCGTCAGGGATCAAGGCCTCTGAGGCGCCGAGGACGAAATAGTGGCCGACGCGGCCAGGCGAGAGGACCGCATCTTGGTCACACTGGACCTCGACTTCAGCAATATCCGGGCGTATCCGCCGGAGGCTCACTCAGGAATTGTGGTGCTTCGACCGCGCAGGCAAGACAAGCGGACGGTACTGGCCGCACTGCGGCGCGCAATCCCGGTCTTCTCCCGGCAGTCGCCTGCCGGTCAGCTCTGGATCGTGGAGATCGACCGTATCCGCCACCGCGGAGGCTGACCCCGCTCTGCTCCACGTGCGGCTCAATCATGACCCGCAGCGCGAGCTGCCACAAGTGCGAAAACTGCCGCGGCAGCGAGCGGGTGCAGTTGGGTACAACGACCCGGCCGCGTGCTATACTCTGATCAGCGTTGATCAATCCGAAAGGGAGGCTCGTGTGGCCAGCAAGCCAGCGGTGGCCCTCAATCGCCTGCCGATCACGAAAGGGCGGATCAACCTGGGCCAACTGGCCCGGCGGGCGCACGTCAACAAGGAGTACTTCATCCTGGAGAAGGACGGCATTCCGGTGATCGGCATCATGGACGCCGACGAGTTGGAGGACTACCTGGAGCTGCGCGACCCCGGCGTCCGCCGCTTCATCCGCCAGAGTCAGCAAGCACACCGGGCCGGCAACAGCCGGCCCGCTGAGCAGTTGCTGACTGAGTTGCGGCGTGCGAAACCCGCGAACCGTCGCCGCGCAAGGCCGTGAGCGCGCCCTTCGCGGTTCGCACCAGCCCGTACTTCGACCGGCTGCTCACGAGGCTCGCGCGGCGGCACCCCGACCTACCCGAGGTCTTTGCCAGGGCCGTGGATATCCTCTCTGCCGATCCGTGCAGCCGCAGCGGTGCGCACGCGATCCGCAAGCTGCACGGCATTCCAGCGGGCGAGGGCCGCAATGGCGCCTGCTACAAGTGCGAAAACTCCGGCGGGACGAGCGGGTGCAGTTAGTCCCGGGTTTCGCGCCAAGCGCGCAAAGGCCCGCCAAGCTCGCCAACGAACGATCAGCCTTCTGGCTTGGCGTTCTTGGCGCGATCCGCCCTGCTGGGCTGCCCACTGGGACGCCCCTCTGCTCCGAATGCGGCTCGACTATGACCCGCAACGGAAGCTGCTACAAGTGCGAGAACTGCGGGGCAGCGAGCGGGTGCAGTTGGGGGTTCGACGAACGCCGGAGCGGCGGTGGTACACTGGAGGCTGGGTAACACTTAGCAGGAGAAAGCAACACCGTGCGCGCTACCAGGACCCTGTCCATCTCCATCAGCCCGGCGCAGCTCCAGCAAGCCGAGAAGCTGGCCAGCAGAGAGCATCGCACCATGAGTGAGTTGGTGCGCGAGGCACTCCGCTGCTACCAGGACCAGCGGCACCTCGCGCGCGTCAACACCGCTCTGTTGGCCGCCTTGCGCGCCCTTCAGCACGAGGCTGCGGCCAAGGGTGCGGCCCGGCTCACCAGGCGCCAGATCAACACTGAGATCGCGGCGGTGCGGCGCGACAAGGCCGCCCGCTCGCCTCTCGCATGACTCGGTCCCCAAGTCCTGGAGAGGAACGCAGGTAGTGAACGCTCGGGAGTTCTTGAGGATCATCTCGGCTGGCGCCATCCGGGCCTCCAGATAGGGTTAGTCCCGGGTTTCGCGCCAAGCGCGCAAAGGCCCGCCAAGCTCGCCAAGCAAGAGCCCACCCTTTTCCGTTGCGTTCCTGGAAAAACCGGCACAGCACACCCATTCCCTGTTTCCGGGCGTAGAAAACGGTGAAAGAGGGTACTGTCCCGGTTTCCCCCGGTTTCCCTGTAGGGGAACAAAACCCACCCGCACCTCGTAGTTCATGATACGGGGGAGGTGCATCATGTTCTGCGACCGCTGTGGGACGAAGTTGGCGGAGACCCAGGATTTCTGTCCGGCGTGCGGCAAAGCGATGGGTCGAGTGCCCCTGATGCCCACGCAGAGCCGGATTGCCGGCCATATCCGCCTGTTGGGCATTCTCTGGCTGGCGATTTCCGCCATCCGGTTGATTCCGGGACTCGTCCTCCTGTCACTCTTCTCCGGGGGTTTCGGCCTCGCGCTGCCGCATGTTCCATACTTCGTCCATGGATTGCTACAGATCCTTGGAGTGCTTGTCTTGGTGGAAGGGGCACTTGGCCTGGCGGCCGGTTGGGGCCTCCTGGAACGGCGGCCCTGGGCGCGGATGCTGACTCTCATCCTGGGGTGCATCAGTCTGATCAAGGTGCCCTTCGGCACAGCACTCGGGATCTACACCTTGTGGGTCCTGCTGCCCGCCCAGTCGGAGGAGGAGTACAGGCGGATGGCGCGGGCGGCGTAGCGTCAGGTCGAAGGCTGGGGAAGCGGACGAACCGATCAGCCCGAACTTCGCCGGGCCCTTGGTTCTACTTCGGGAAACGGCAACGGAAGCTGCTGCACGCGCGAAAACTGCGGGGGAACGAGCGGGTGCAGTTCGTCCCGGGTTTCGCGCCAAGACCGCAAAGGCCCGCCAAGCTCGCCAAGGAACAATCAGCCTTCTACCTTGGCGTTGTTGGCGCGATCCGCCGGTTTGGTGGCTGCGCTACTTCTGCGGAAACTTCGGAGCCGCCTTTATTTCACGGATTTGCAGAATATGCCGCTGTTCGTGGGCGGAAATCAGCAGCAACCACTGGTACGCGTCGCAGCGCTCCCTTTCCACAAGGTGACTGCGGAGATCGTCATCGGTGGTCCGCGCGTATCGCAGCATCTGCGCGTGCAGCCTGGAGAGAGCATCCAACCCGGCTCGCAGATCGCGCAACTGTCCCTTCGGCTGTTCCGCGGGCAGGGCCTTCTGGCGCTGGCTCCGGTCAATGCCATACCAGAGAACATCCGCGTCCGCCCCAGGGCGCACCTGGCTGCTCGGCGGCGCCTGCATGGCCTTCTGCAAGTCCCGCCAATAGACGGCGTCGGCGACGGCCAAGTGCTCCACCACCTCCATGATGTTCCAAGCCTCTGGGGCGGGGCGGAACTGAAGTTGGGCCGCAGAGAGCCCCTTCACCTCATCGAACAGCCAGCTCTCGGTCATCTCCAGATGCGCGACCAGACGCTGTCGTTCCACATTGGTCAGGGGAGCAGCGGCGATGCAGGTGGCGCCAAAAGCGAGCAAGAATGCAGGAGCGAACCGTGTTCTTTTCTCACTTCGAGGCAGAAGCGGCATGAGCCAGCACGCACGTCGGGAATATTCCAGTTCAATTGTACACCTGGCCGCCCCCCGCTTGAGAACCACGCCCGCACGGCGCTACCATCGGCTAGGTGATCGCTCGACTCGGCTGCCGGCCACGGAGTCCCGCCTGGCTGCTCGCGGCCGCCGCGCTGCTACTCACCGGGTGCGCCGCCAGACGCCCCCAGGCGGCGCCGGCACGCACGGGCGCGCACTACGAGCTGCGGCCCCTCGGCCGCGAGAGCATCCTCATTCCCCCAGGCGCAGTGACCCGCCTGGACGCCACAGAGATCCTGCTGCGGCTGCCGGTGAAAGGAAAGGGACGCCATCGCAGGGCCCCTGCCTGTCAGATCCGCACCGGCCACTTCGAGCTGCGCTGGGAAGGTTCCATGGCCGCCGTCCGCGCCGTCCCGGCCTGGCTGGGCGTCTCCGGCGCCGAGGGCCGGATCCCGGTGGCCCTGGCCAGCGATCTCGAAGCGTTTCGCGCGCGCCTGGGCGGGCTGGAGGCCTCCGGTTGCCTGGCGCCCGGCGGCGGCCCCGGCCTCGTCCAGCAAATCATCGAACGGCTCCCGCTGCCATCCACACTGGCCTACTACCTCCGCTACGGCGCCTACATGAGCACGGGCTACATCGACGCGGACCCGCGCTTCGCGCTGAAGGTGGTTCGCCCGGCGCGCAATGACGGGGGAGAAGTGGACGGCTTCCGCACCGCCTACTTCCGGCTGGAACCCGTGCGCGGCGCCCTCCGGCCTGTACCCAGCAGTCTCGAAGAGGCCCGTCGCGACGGCACGCGCCGCCAATTGCCTCCCGTCCCCGAGCCTCTGCTCAAGCCCCTCGAAGCCGCGGGCCACCTCCGCCTCTTCTTCCTGACACGAGCCTCCTCCGCGGACCACGACATTGCGCTGGTAGGCGCGCCGGACGCGGCCTCCATGGAGCGGATCACCCCTGGTTTTCTGGCGCGTCCGGGGCCTTTCTGCCACGCCCCACCAGCGGGCCTGGCGTGCGTCCTGGCGCCGCGAGGGGTGGCGGTGAGCCTGGAGTTGAGCGCCCAAGCGAACGGCAAGCTGGTTCGGGTTCCGCTGGGCGGCACGGTGAGGGAAATCCTGCGCGCCGCCGGGGCGCAGCCCGAAAAGGCTCTGTCCTCGCTACGGGTTTGGCGCCCCTTCGGCGGGCGTCTGGTGCCCATAACGTGGCAGCCCGGCGGCCGTGATGTTCTCAGCCTCGTGCTGATCGGTGGCGAAGACATCCGCTGGTAGGCGCCCCGCGCTCTACGGCACCTGGAACCTCTCGATCAGGCTCCCATCCGGGCGCACCGCCTCCAGCACGACCTTGGCGCCCTCCACCCTCACCTTGACGAGGTTCTCGACACTCTCCGCCTTCCGGGTCACGCCCGGGATCGGCGCGTCCACCGGGTACAGCGGCGCGCCACCGCCCCCGGTGACGATGTACTGCACACCGTTCTTGACGTGACGCTGGTAGTTGTGGTCGTGCCCGGCGAACACCACGTGCACCTTGTACTTCTCGAACAGCGGGATCAGTTGCGTGAGGACGCCCAGGCCGGCCTGACGCGAGCGCAGCGCCGTGATCACGGGATGGTGCATGACCGCGAAGCGCAGGTCGGCTTTCTGGGCCGCTGCCAGGTCCCCCTCCAGCCACCGCAACTGCTCGCGCCAGAAGGCCTCGCGCACGGCCTCGCTGGGCGCAACGTTGCGGAGGTCGGTGTTCAGGAAGCTGAAGTGCGCCGAACCCCAGTCGAAGGAGTAGTAGGGGACGCGCTGGTCGAAGGCGTCGTAGTACAGCCGGGCGCCCCGCTCATGGTTGCCGGGCACCGGGAAGAAAACCGCCCTGTTCAGCAGGTCTTTCTCGATCGAGAAGAACACCGGCCACTGCGCGGCGTCCTCGCCGTTGGCCACCAGGTCGCCGGTATGCAGCACGAAGTCCGGCACCGCCTTGATGACGGCCTGGACCACGCGCCTGTGCACTTCGTGCCGCGTGCGCGTGTCCCCGAAAGCCACAAACTGGAACGAGGCCCGCCCCACCGGCGGCGTCTTGAAACGCCCCTGGCCCTCGGGCCGCCCCAGCACGTCGTAGTAGTAGGTCGTTCCCGCGTCCAGCCCGGTGTAAGTTACCTTCTGGAACCGCAGCACGGGCGCGGTCCGCTCCAGTTTGTCCGGGGCCTTGCCCAGCCTGGTATCGGAGGTCTCGACCACCCAGACGATGGTGGCCCGCCGCGGTCCCACATTCACCACCACGGGACCTCCGACCACCCGCTCGGCAGCCTGGAGAAAGCCCAGCGAAACGGCCAACGCCGCCAGCCACACGCGTCTCGTCATACACTTCCAGCATACCAGCCTCGCGTCGCGGCCTTCTGTTACACTCCGGTTGTGAAAACCGTCATCGAGCCCTTCCGCATCCGCAGCGTCGAGCCCCTGCGCCGGACCACCCGGGAAGAGCGCGAACAGTACCTGGTCGAGGCCGGGTACAACCTGTTCCTGGTGGACGCCAAGCACATCCTCATCGATCTGCTCACCGACTCCGGCACCGGCGCCATGTCCACCGAGCAGTGGGCCGCCATGATGCGCGGGGACGAGTCTTACGCCGGCAGCGAGAGCTTCTTCCGGCTGAAGGCCGCGGTGCAGGAGCTCACCGGTTTCCGCCACGTCATCCCCACCCACCAGGGCCGCGCCGCCGAGCGCATTCTGTTCCAGGTGATGTGCCGTCCCGGCCACGTGGTGCCCAACAACACGCACTTCGATACCACTCGCGCCAATCTCGAGCACACCGGCGCCCGCGCCGTGGACCTGCCCTGCGCCGAGGCCGCCGACACCCAGGCCCGCCACCCCTTCAAGGGCAACATGGACGTCGGGGCGCTGGAGCGCCTCATCGCCGCCGAAGGCCCCGCGTGCATCCCCCTGGTCATGCTCACCGTCACCAACAACTCCGGCGGGGGCCAGCCCGTCTCGCTCGAGAACATGGAGGCCGTCCGGCGCGTTGCCGCGCGCCACGGCATCCCCCTCTACCTGGACGCCTGCCGCTTCGCCGAGAACGCTTACTTCATCCAGCTTCGCGAGCCCGGCTACGAGAGCTGGACGCCGAAACAGATCGCGCAAAAGATGTTTTCCCTGGCCGACGGCTGCACGTTCTCCGCAAAAAAGGACGCTTTGGCCAATATCGGGGGCTTTTTGTGCACCCATGACGACCGCTTGGCCGAGCGGGAGAAGGAACTCCTCATCCTCACCGAAGGATTCACCACCTACGGCGGCCTGGCCGGGCGGGATCTGGAGGCCATCGCAGTGGGCCTCACGGAGGTCCTCGACCCCGACTACCTTCGTTACCGCCTGGCCGCCACCGAGTACCTGGGCCGCCACATCTCCGAGCACGGCGTGCCCATCGTGCAGCCGCCCGGCGGGCATGCCATCTACATCGACGCCGGCCGCATGCTGCCGCACATTCCGCGTCACCAGTTTCCCGGGCAGGCGCTGGCCGTCGAGTTCTACCGCCACGCCGGCATACGCTCACTCGAGATCGGTTCCGTCATGTTCGGCGAGAAGGCCCGCCACGAGCTGCTGCGCCTGGCCATTCCCCGCCGGGTCTACACCCAGAGCCACATCGACTACGTGGTCGAGGCCATCCTGGAAGTCCACGCGCGCCGCCAGGAGATCCGCGGGTTCGAGATCATCTCCGAACCCCCCTTCCTGCGCCACTTCAGCGCCCGCTTCCATCCCGCCCCGTA
>CAZIRH010000200.1:5443-8711 GCA_964541065.1 uncultured Solibacteraceae bacterium | reverse complement strand
TACACTGGACCTTGCCATGCCCCTTTACCACTGGAACGAGATCTTCCTCGAGCAATTGAACCCGCTGGTCAGCCGCCAGTGCATCCACACCGAGAAGATGACCGTGGCGCGCATTCACTTGAAGCAAGGCGCCGTGGTGCCCCTGCACGCTCACGCGAACGAGCAGGTCACGCTGCTCGAACGGGGCCGCCTGCGGTTCAACATCGCCGGCGAGTCGGTGGTTCTCGAGCCGGGGCAGCTCATCCTCACCCCGCCCGAGGTCCCGCATGGGGTCGAGGCCCTGGAGGACAGCTTGGCCACGGACCTCTTCGCGCCCCCGCGCGAGGACTGGCGCCGCGGCGACGACGCCTACCTGCGCGCACCCGGCGGCCAGGGGGCTCCGGCTGGCCGCTAGCACGCTGTCTCGCAAACCCTTCCAGGCTGGCCCTCTCGGAGCCCGAGCGCAACGACCTGCGGGGGAGACCCGCGCCCCTTCACCAGATCCACGAAGTCGCGATCCTTGGTCAGGACGACCGCTGCGACGAGCCCGGCCGCATGGAAGATCGCAGGGTCGGTTGCTTCCACCAGGCCGAGGTCTCGTACGTGGACGGCTTCGACCTCGAAGCGACGGGACAGCCACGGTGCCAGGGCGGGCGACAACTGGGCGTCGATCCAGATCCAGATCGTCACTTGGCGACCAGCACCGGGTGGTTGATCTCGCGAGCCGCGTACTGAAGACAGGCCTGCAAGTCCTCAGGTTCAAGGTAGGGTAGCTCCTCGAGGACTTGCTGGGCCGTCAGGCCTGCGGCGAACAAGTCAAGCACGTCGGAGACCCGGACCCGCATCCCCCGAATGCACGGACGCCCCCCGCATTGCTCGGGATTGACCGTGATCCTGGGCAGCAGGTCAGCCATGCTCCGAGTCTACCTCTTCTTCCGCGGCGCGGCTACCACTCCGAATACGCCGTGCCTTCCAGGCTGGTCTTCTCGGAGCCCGAGCGCACGTCGAAGATGCCGGGCTCGGTCTGGTTGACGCTGGTGAGAGCGTCCTCCATGATGATCTTCCAGCTCTTGTTCGAGCCGGTCATGGGGTCCAGGGGCACCTGGCGGAGGTAGCCCTCCGTCACAGTCTGATCAGAGTCAGTTCTGCGCATCGGCTGGCAGCCTGAGCCGCACCTCCTCATAGGCTTTACGCGCAAGATCCAGCCAGGAGCGCGCCTCCTCTGGCGTAGGTTGCTCTTCACCGGGATAGCGAAAACGCACCGCGAATTGCGTCAGGTCCACAGCCGCGGTCAGTGCGGCATCGAGGGTGGGGTCGAAGGGAGCACACAGATCCAGCAGTTTGCGGATGTCGTGCGTGAGCGGGTACTTGATCCCACACCACACCACACCAGGAACCCTTTCAGCGCCTTCTCCGCCGCTTGCTGAGCGTGCTACAGAGCCTCTCCGATCAGGGGAACCACGTCACCAAGCGCCAGCTCGGCAATCCTGAGGTCTCGTGCGGCCAGCCGCAGCCACTCCCCGGCCTCTTCAGCGCGCAACAGCGGAGGCGTCATACTCCAGCTTCCCTTCGCGCAGAGCGATGGCAGGCAATGACATCAACCAGGTGGCACGTGCTTCGAACGTGCTGCGTCGGAACGGAATCACGTCCACGGCCGCGGGGATCCCGCGCAGCCTTTGATGGATCTCCCCCCCGATGACCTTTTCGCGCGGGGCGTCGTCCGGTAGTACGACGACGAAGTCAAGGTCGCTGTCGGGTCGATCCTCACCGCGCGCAGTCGAACCGATCAAGTAGATCCGCTCGGGCTGATAGTATTCCACCAGCCGCGCTACGACATCCTGGACGGCATCCTCGCGTCTCATTGCCCACACCATTCTCCCTCGTATGTCCCGGCGCTGTCCTGCCTCGGTGGCGAGGTTTCCCCCAGGCGATGATCCGGCCGGGCAAGCCGGCCCAGAGGCTTGGGTAGCTCGCGTACCGCGCCGATCCCTACCACTCCGAATACGCCGTGCCTTCCAGGCTGGTCTTCTCGGAGCCCGAGCGCACGTCGAAGATGCCGGGCTCGGTCTGGTTGACGCTGGTGAGAGCGTCCTCCATGATGATCTTCCAGCTCTTGTTCGAGCCGGTCATGGGGTCCAGGGGCACCTGGCGGAGGTAGCCCTCCGTCACCAGGTCGTCCAGGGTCTGCGGGGCTTTCTGCTTGTCGTAGGTGTACTCGTCGATGACCGTGCGCAGGGTGAACAGGTTCTGCTTGAGCACGCTCTCCTTGGCCCGCAGCACCGATTTTTGGTACAGCGGCACGGCGATCGAGACCAGGATCGTCACGATGGTCATGACGATCATCATCTCGATCAGGGTGAAGCCGCGCCTCCGCCCGGTCGAGAAACAGGGGCCCGACAAGCTGAAGCTGGTCCTACCATTCCGCGTAGGGTGTTCCATCGGGCGCCTTCTCCCGGCTCTTGCTGTAGACGTCGAAGACGTTCTGGCCGCCCCAACTGGTGGAAGTGGGCTCGTCCTGGAAGCTGCGCAGCCCCCAATCGTAAGAGTTGGTCATGGGGTCCTTGGGGACGCGGCGGAGGAAGCGGATCTTCTTGTCCACGGTGCCGGCCAGCTTGACGCCTTCGACCAGCATCTCGAGCTTCTCGGGGTAGCAGTCGGTGTCCACCTTGACCGCCCCCAGCCGCTGGGCGTCGCACAGATCCTTGTACTTGTCAATGGCCGCGCGGACCTCGCGCAGGGCCCAGCGCAGTTCACGCTCGCGCTCGCGGCGGACCTTGGCGCGGGCCAGCGGCACGGCCATGGCGGCCAGCAGCGTCATGATGGTGAACGCCACGATCAGCTCGACCAGGGTAAGCCCGCGCTGGTGTCTGCGCCGCATACGCTACTTGATGGTATCGCCGACCTTGGGTGGCGGTGGCGCCGGCGGCGGCAGCACCGCGGGCTGTGGCGTTGGCGTGACAGGCGGCGCCGGCTGGGGCGGCACCTGGGGGGACGGGGTGGCAGGTTTCGCCGCGGGCGCCAGCGCGGCCGGCGGCTTGGCCTCCGGCGGAGGCGGCGGCGCGGGCTCCCGCGGCGCCAGGCTCACCTTCACTCCGGCGTCCGTGCCCGAGGCCACGGTCTTCAAGTTCAGATCCGTGATTCCCGGCGTGCGCACGATATGCGGCAGCAAGGCGATCAGCAGCTCGCTCTCGTTCTTCTCTACGGTCTCGCTGGAAAACAGCCTCTTCAGGATGGGAATCTGCATCAGTCCGGGCACGCCGGACAGCGCGCGCGTCTCCTGCGTCTGCAT
>CAZIRH010000200.1:0-5433 GCA_964541065.1 uncultured Solibacteraceae bacterium | reverse complement strand
GCAGGCTGACTTCTCCCTCGCGGATGCGGATTTCGTGAGTGACCTTGCGCTGGCCGATCACCGGCTGCGAAATGCCGCCCAGGTCGATGCGGTCGCGCACGTTGGAGATCTCCAGTTCCACCTTGAGAGTGACCTCGTTGACTCCGTGCACCGTCGGGGTGATGTCCACGTTCACGCCGACGTCGAGAAACTGGAACTGGGAGTACAGCGAGCTGAAGCCGCCCACCACGCCGCCGAAGGGCTGCATGCCGCCGGAGGCGATGGGCACCTTGTCGCCGATCCGGAGGCTGGCTTTCTGCCCGTGCGCCGCGCGCACCTGTGGGGATTGCAGCACCTTGGTGTTCCGGTCGGACATCAGGGCCTGGAGCAGGGCGCCGGGCAGCGTGATGGAGAAATCGTTGGTCGAGATGCGGGCGATGCGTGCCAGGGAAATGAGCTGGGACTGTGTGCTGGTGGTGGTATCGGTGGTGCTGCTGCTATCGGAGCCCCCCAGCAGCACCGGGTTGCGCGGGCTGAACGTGACCGGCGCATCGAGACCCGCGGCGCCGCCGGAGGCCACCGAGGCCGCCAGGTCGCGCGTCCTGGTGCGGTTGGCCTCCATGACCAGCACGTCCACCACCACCTCGGCCTTGGGTTTGTCCAGGTCGTTGATGAGCTTCTCGGCCAGCAGCACCTGGTCGCGCGTGCCCCGCACGATCAGCGCGTTGTGGGCCGTGTACTGGTGGATGCGCCGGATCTCGGGGACCGACCGCAGCATGGTGCTGATCTCGGTGAGATCCTGCGGCGTGGTGATGTTGGTGAGGTAGAACACCTTCATCACGACGTCCTCGTAATCGCGGCGCTTCAACTGGTTGTCGTTGGTCACCAGAATGGTGTTCGCCGACAGCGGCTTCCAGAAGGACTTGGTCATGACCGCCAGGTAGTCCAGCGCCTGCTCGACGGTGGCGTTGGCGAGCTCCAGGCTGAGATTGCGCCCCGCGGCGGGGTCCGCCTGGTAGGTGGGGTCAAAAACCAGGTTGATTCCGGCCAGCTTCGAGATCGTCTCGAAGAGCACCTTGGGAGGCTGGTTGCTGATGCGCAGGTTGATGGGCTGCGTCGAGAGCGGTCGCAGCTCCGGAGCCGACCGCAGCGACGCGATGCGCTCCAGGGAATCCTTGCGCTCGAGGGCGGCCGGCGTCATGCCCCGCTCCTCGGGCTTGGACTCCGCGCCGCTGGCGGCCTTCTTCTTCTCCCGCTCGATCATCTCCAGCGTGAGGCGCACTTCCTGCTCGGCCACCATCGAGGAAGGGTCGAGGGCGAGGGCTTTCTGAAGCTCGGCCAGCGCCTCTTCCAGCTTGCCCTGGGCGCGCAGCTTCAAGCCCTGTTCCACGTGGAACTGCCCGGCCTGAAACCGGACCCGCCGGGCAGGGATCTGGTAGGCGGGGTCGCCGGGGTCTTCGGCCACAGCCTGCTCGTAGAGGGCCAGGGCTCTGTCCCAGTCCTTGCGCTGCTCGGCCAGGCGGCCTTGGGCCAGGAACTTGTCGCCTTTGCGGGTGCGGGCGGCGAGGCCCGGCAGGGGGCCGAGGGCCAGGCTCCAGATGATCGTGAGCGTCGCTAAGCGATTTGAAACACGCATCTTAGGTCCCCGAGGGCTGTGTTAAGATAGTGTGCGACGGCGCACTCCACACATAAGTGCTTGACGAAGCAGGGGTTGGCCGCGTGTAGGAGAAAGTTGCAGAACCCCGCCTCCCAGGTCAAAGTTCTGGCCGCCAACCGGCAGGCCGCGTACCACTACTTCCTGCTGGACCGCTTCGAGGCCGGGCTGGCGCTCACCGGCACGGAGGTCAAGTCGGCGCGGGAGGCGAGGATTCAGCTCAAGGACAGCTACGCCGAGGTCAGAGACGGCGAGGCCTGGCTGGTCCATGCTCACATCAGCCCGTACTCCCACGGCAACCGGGCCAACCACGACCCGCTGCGCGACCGCAAGCTGCTGCTGCACCGCCGGGAGATCGACAAGCTCCTGGGCAAGACCCGCGAGAAGGGCCTGACGCTCATCCCCACCCGCGTGTACCTCAAGAGCGGCCGGATCAAGTGCGAACTGGCCCTGGCCCGCGCCAAGAAGCTCCACGACAAGCGCGCCGCGGAGCGCGCCCGCACCACCGAAGCCGAAGCGCGCCAGGCGCTGCGCGCGCGCAAGAACTGAGCCCACATGGAAACTCGAGTTGACACCCGAACCATCGAGCAGATCGAGTGCGACGCCCTGGTGGTGGTCGCCTTCGAAAAGGATTCCCCCGGCGGCGGCCTCGCCTGGGAGGTCACGAAGACCGCCAACCAGCTTGCCGGTGGCTGGCTCGAGCAGTTGTACGCCAGTGGCGAGTTCTCCGGCAAAGCCTACGAGACCGCGGTGCTCTACCGCCCGCCGGGACTGGCCGCGAAGCGCCTGGTGGCGATCGGCGGCGGGAAGAGCGATAAGTTCAGCGCGGCCGAGCTGCGCCGCGTCTCCGGCGCGGCCCTGCGGTTTCTCAAGCCCAAGTCGATGCCGGTGGTCGCGCTGGCGCTGGATGCCGGCTCCGCAGCGGGTGAGCAGGCGGCCGCGGCCATCGAGGGCGCCCTCCTGGGCGACTTCGAGCCGGACCAGTACAAGACGGAGAAGAAGGAGACGAAGCCGGTCGAGACGTTCATCGCCGTGGCGCCCGGCGGCGACCCGGGGCTCGAAGAGGCCGCGCGCCGCGCCGAGATCATCGCGGGAGCCCAGAACTTCGCTCGCGCCCTGGTGAGCGAGCCCGCCAACCGCATGACGCCGGCGCTGCTGGCCGAGCGCGCCCGTAAGCTGGCCGCCGAAGAGGGACTGGAGTGCGAGGTCCTGGACCAGGATCGGATGCGGCAGCTCGGCATGGGGGCGCTGCTGGGTGTGGCCCAGGGCAGCGCCGAGCCGCCCGTGCTGATCGTGATGCGTTACGGCCCGCCCGATGCGCCCGAGAACGGCCCGCACCTGGGCTTGATCGGCAAGGGCGTCACCTTCGACAGCGGCGGCATCTCGATCAAGCCCTCCGAGGGCATGGAGAAGATGAAGTACGACATGGCGGGTGCCGCGGCGGTGATCGGCGCCATGCGCGCCATCGCGCGACTGCGTCCCGCCGTCACGGTGACGGCGCTGGCTCCCGCGGTCGAGAACATGCCGGGCAGCCGCGCCCAGCGGCCCGGCGACATTGTCACCACGCTGGGGGGGAAGACCGTCGAGGTGATCAACACGGACGCCGAGGGCCGCCTGATTCTGGCCGATGTGCTAGCCTACGCCCGCCGCCTGGGCTGCACGCACCTGGTGGACGCGGCCACTCTGACGGGCGCCATCGTAGTGGCGCTGGGGCACGTGTACGTGGGCCTGTTCTCGAGCGACGAGGCGCTCCGCGAGCGCGTGCTAGAGGCCGCCCGCGCCGCCGGCGAGAAGCTCTGGCCCATGCCGCTGGACGACGACTACAAGGAGCAGCTCAAGAGCGCCTTTGCGGACCTGCCCAACAGCGGCGGCCGCTGGGGCGGGGCCGTCACCGCGGCCATGTTTCTCAAGGAGTTCGCCGACACCACTCCCTGGGCGCACCTGGACATTGCGGGGACCGCCTGGCTGGAGGAGGCCAAACCCTACCTGGTCAAAGGCCCCTCGGGCGTGCCGCTGCGCACGCTGGTGCAGCTCGTGCTGAACTGGACGCAGTAGCGGGACACCGCGCGGCTGCGCCGCAAATCGTGGGAAAATAGGGTTTTCGCCTCTGTGAGCTTCTGGGGAAAGAAGATTCCGTCGTGGCTGGTTCCGGTGGCAGGCTGCGCCGTCTCAGTGGTCTGTCTGGTGTGGGCGTTTCACGGCGTGGACTTCCACTCCATCCTGCGCCGCGTGTCCTCGATGCACTGGCGGTGGGTGAGCCTGGCGGTGGCCAGCGACATCTTCGTCTACGTCTGGCAGGCGTGCCGGTGGAACCTGCTGCTGAGCCCGGTGGTGCGGGCGCCGCTGGGACGCTCGGTGCTGGCCATCTACGTGGGCCTGTTCGCCAACGAGGTGCTGCCGCTGCGCCCGGGCGAGTACGTGGTGCGCCCCTACTTGCAGGCGCACTGGAGCCGTATCCCGTTCTCGGTGGCGCTGTCCTCGATCATCATCGAACGCGTCTTTGACGGGGTGTGGCTGGGGTTCGCCTTCTGGCTGACGACCATGTTCCTGCGCCTGCCGGGATTCCTGGTGCAAGCCGGGCGGCTGCTGGGCATCGTGGTCCTGTGGGTGGCGGTGATGCTGGCGCTGATCATCTTCAGTAAGCCCCACGCCCACGCGGCCGCGGCCAGGACGCGATTTGGCGCCAAGTTCCGGGTGCTCATCGACGACCTGCACCTGATGGGGCGGTCGCGCACGTTCTATCTGGCGCTGGCGGCCAGCCTGCCGTACCTGCTCATCCAAGTCGTGCCGGTTTACGCGCTCATCCGCGGCTATGGGCTCGAGCTGTCGTGGTGGGCGGCCACGGCGCTCCTCGTCGTCTTGCGGCTGGGTACGCTGGTGCCGCAGGCACCTGGCAATTTGGGCTCTTTCCAGGCGGTGACCGTCTTGATGTTGGGGCTGTTCGGCATCGACAAGACCACCGCCGCGGGCTTCTCGGTGCTGGTCTGGGCGGTGATCACCCTGCCGCTGCTCGTGGCGGGCTTCCTGGCGCTGGCCATCACGGGGCTGCGGCTCGGGGAGATCAAGCGCCGGGCCGAGACCGCGGCGGCCACGCCGGCCTCGATGACCGCGGAAGCGGGGCCGCAGTAAGGGCTATAATTCCCGCTGGGAGGGATTTCATGAAGCAGGACAGTGCGAGTGTCTCCCGCAGGGAGTTTTTCTCGGCCGGGGCGGCCTTCACCATCGTACGGCCGGAGGCGGTGCGCGGTTCGCAAGCCAGTTCGAAGGTCTCCGTGGGCCTGATTGGCTCGGGCGGCCGTGGCGTCTACGACGCGAGCATCGTCCAGGCGGATCCGCGCGGCCGCATCACGGCGCTGTGCGATCTCTTCGACGACCGCGTCGAAGTGGCCAAGCAAAGACTGAAGCTGGACCAGCCGGCGGTCTACCAGGATTTCGAGAAGCTGCTGGCTTCGGAGGTGGATGCGGTGATCATCGCCACACCGCCCTTCGAGCACCCGCGGATGCTGGAGGCCGCGGTCCAGGCGCGCAAACATGTCTACTGCGAGAAGCCCATGGGCGTGGATGTGGAGGGCTGCCGGCGGGCGATCGCCGCCGGGCGCCGGGCCGACCCCGCCAAGTGCCTCTCGGTGGGCTTCCAGCAGCGCTACGGCCCGGTCTACCTGGAGGCCTACAAGCGCCTGAAGGAGGGCCAGATCGGGACGCTGGCCACCGCGCGGGCGTTCTGGATCGGCGGCGCCCCGTTCAAGCGCGTGCCCTATCCCGACCCCAAGCTCGAGAAGCTGCGCAACTGGTTCTGTTAC
>CAZIRH010000199.1:0-8739 GCA_964541065.1 uncultured Solibacteraceae bacterium | reverse complement strand
CAGCTCAACGCTGTCTGCGGCGACCGCGAGCCCCTGCCGGGCCGCCACCAAGTCCCAGTAGGCCTGCTCCACGCGGGTGACCACGTCGATCAGGCGCAGCTCGAAGTCCACCTCGGCCGCGTCGGCCTGCTTGCGCCGGATCCGGAGCTCCGCCCGCTCGCGGTCCACCGTGCGATTGCGAATGAGCGGCTGCGTCAGGGTGAACAGCAGGCGCGAGGTGGTGAAGGGATTGAGCGACACGAACGAGTTGCTGGTGGACTGGCGGCCGTTCTCGAAGTCCAGGCCCAGGCTGGAGCCGTGCCACGGGAGCTTCTGGCGGAGGTAGAAGTTCTGCCCCAGGAGGTGGTCGGTGAGCTTGCCGCCGGCGCCCTGAAGGACCGACGTGGTGGGCGTGTTGCGGGACTCCAGCGACGGCAGCCAGCGGAAGGTGGGGTCGAAGAAGCCGCGCACGCCCTTGACCGCTTCGTGCGCGGTGGCCCGGTTCAGCCGCTCGATTTCGATGTCGAGGTTGCCGGCCAGGGCCATCTCGAGGGCCTCGCGCAACGTCAGCTTGCGCTCGACCATGCCCACCCCTACGCGCGTCTGGGCCGAGGCGGGCGCCGCCATCGCCAGCAACAGCAGCAGCACCCACAGGCCGGAGACGCCGTTCCAGGCGCGGCGCGGGCTCAGCCGGGCGAAGAACGCCCCCGCCCTGGTCCACAGCCGCGCGTGCGCCACGTCGTCGAACAGCGAGTACATCACCGGGGTCACCAGCAAGGTCAGCAGCAGGCACAGCGACTGGCCGCCGATGACCACCAGCGCCACGGTGCGCCGCGAGCCCGAGCCCGCGCCGCCGCCCACCGCCATGGGCGTCATGCCGGCCACCAGCGATGCCGTGGTCATCAGGATGGGACGCAGCCGGTCCTCGCAGCCCTTCAGCACCGCTTCCAGCCGCGGCAGGCCGTGCTCGAAGCGCAGCCTCTTGACGCGGTCGATTTGCAGGATGGCGTTCTTCTTGACGATGCCGAACAGCATCAGGATGCCCAGCGACGAGAAGATGATGGAGAAGTTCTCGCCCACCACCAGCAGCGTCAGCAAGGCGAAGGGGACCGACAGCGGCAGGCTGACCAGGATGGTGACCGGGTCGATGAAGCTGTCGAACTGCGAAGCGAGCACCATGTACATGAAGACGATCGACAACAGGAAGGCGATCACGAAGGCCAGTGAAGTGCGGCCGAACTCGCGGGCTCGGCCCAGCAGGCCGCTGCGGTACTCGGGAGGCATGTTGAGGTTGCGCACGGTCTCGTCCAGAACGGGCAGGACGTTGCTGAGGGCCTGACCCTCGACCAGGTTGGCGGTGATGGTGATCTGCCGCTGGCGGTTCACGCGGTCGATCTGGGTGGGGCCGCTGCCCTCCTCGACCCACACGACGTTGGAGAGGGGCACGTTGCCCAGGGCAGCCGAGGGCAGGTAGAGCCGCTCGATCGCGCGGGCGGAATCGCGGAACGGCTTCTCGACGCGCAACTGCACGTCGTAGCGGTCCTCGCCCTCGCGGTAGGTCGTCACCTGCTCGTCGCCGCCCACCAGGGTCCGGAGCGCGGTGGCGATGGAGGCCACGTTCACGTTCAGGTCGGCGGACTTGTCACGGTTGATGCGCACGCGGAGCTCGGGCTTGCCCGGCTCGTAGGAGCTATCCAGATCCCGCACGCCGGTGATCTGGGCGAGCCGCTGCTTCACGGCGGTGGTGTACTTCTCCAGGCGCGCGAAATCCGGGCCCTGGATAAAGAACGTCAGGTCCTTGGCGGAGGCGGCGCTGCTCCCAAACATGGCCGGCAACTGCACCCCGACGGTCAGATCGCGGTACTTGAGCAGCCGGTTGCGAGCCATCAGCATCAACTGCTGCTGGCTGTGCCGGCGCTCCTCCATGGGCGTCAGCTCGACCAGGATGGAGCCACGGTCCACCTGGCGGCGCGCGTCCGAGCCGATCATGGTGAGCAGGTTCTTGACGCCGGGCAGAGTGCGCAACTCCGCTTCGAGCTGCTGCATCGCGGCGTCGCTGCCCTCCAGCGACGAGCCCACCGGCATGCGCACCGTAACCTCGAACTCGCTGCGGTCGTCCACCGGCAGAAAGTCCTTGCCGAGGCGCATGAACAACGGCCCCGAGGAAAGCGCGATCGCCACGGCCGCCGCCACCACCGCCCAGCGGTGGGTCATCGACCAGCGCAGCATCGCGCGGTACGGCCCGGCCAGCATGCGGAACAGCAGCGTCTCCTTGGTCGAGGCGCCCTCGCCCGCGGCGGTCTTCAGGAAGCGCGAGCACAGCATCGGAGTGAGCGTGAAGCTCACCAGCAGCGAGACCAGCACGGCGAAGGCCGCCGTCAGGCCGAAGCTGGACATGAAGCGGCCGATCATGCCGGTCATGGTGGCCACTGGCAGGAAGATGATCACCAGGCTGAAAGTGGCGGTCATCACGGCCCGGCCGATTTCGCGGGTGCCCTGGAGGGCGGCCTCGACGGGCGGCAGCTTCCTTTCCTCGGCGTTGCGGAAGATGTTCTCCAGCACCACGATGGCGTCGTCGATGACGATGCCCACTACCAGCACCAGAGCCAGCATGGTCATCTGGTTGAGCGTGAAACCCATCCAGTTCATGAGAGTGAAGGTGGAGATGATCGAGGTGGGGATGGCCAGCGCGGCGATCAGCGTCGAGCGCCAGCTCCGCATGAACAGCAGCACCACGAACGCCGCGCAGAAGCCGCCCAAGATGAGGTGCTCCTGGACCGCTTCAAAGGACCCCTGGATGAAGATGGATTGGTCGCCGACGTAGGTGAGGCGGAAGTCGGGCGGCAGGCCGGCCTGGAGACGGCCGATGCGCTCCTTGACGCGGCGGATCACGTCGAGCGTATTGGTGCCGCTCTGCTTGCGGACTTCGAGCAGCACGGCCGGCGTACCGTCCAGGCGGGCCAGCGAGCGCGGCTCTTCCACCCCATCTTCCACCCGCGCGATGTCGCGAATGCGCACGGGCGTCCCGCCGATGTTGGCGACGATGATGTCGGCGAAATCGGCCGGCTGCTCGACCCGGCCCAGCGTGCGCAGGCTCAGCTCGCGCGCGCCCTGGTCCACGCGCCCGCCCGGCACCTCGACGTTCTGCGCCGCCAGCGCCCCGCGCACCTGGTCGATGTTCAGGTTGTAGGCGTAGAGCTTCTCGCCGTCCAGCCATACCTGAATCTGGCGCGCGCGCGCGCCGATGAAGCGCACCTGGCCCACACCGTCGATGGACTCGATGTTCTTCTTGATCTGGTCGTCCACCAGCTTGGTGGTCTCGCGCAACTCGCGCCGGGACGACACGGCCATGATGATCACGGGGGCGGCGTCAGTGGAGATCTTCTCGACGACCGGCGGGTCCACGTCGCGGGGAAGCTGCCCGAGGATCCCGGCCACCTTGTCGCGCGCCTCCTGGGCCGCCACGTCCGGGTTCTTCTCCAGCACGAAGGTGACGAACACCTGGGAGATGCCCTCGGCGGAGACGGAGCGCATCTCGTCGATGCCGCTGGTGGTGTTGACGGCCTCTTCGATGCGCCGGGTCACCTGGGTCTCCACCTCCTCGGGCGAGGCCCCGCGCAGAGTGGTGGTGACGGTGACCACCGGGAACTCGATCTTGGGGAACAAGTCCACGCCCAGGCTGCGGTAGGCGTTCAGGCCCAGCACCACCAGGGCCAGAACCAACATGGTGGCGAAGACCGGCCGCCGGATGCACAGTTGCGCCAGTGTCTGCATGGCCTACCTCCCCGTCTCGACGCGGACCGCGGCCCCGTCGATCAGGGCGGCCAGGCGGCTGACCGCCACCTGGTCCCCCGGATGAATGTTGCCGCCCGGCACCTCAACCCAGCCATCGATCTCCCCGCCCGGGGTGACCTTGTTCTCCTGGGCGCGTCCGTCACGGATCACGAACACCTTGTTCAGGCCGGACACCTGGTACAGAGCGCCGCGGGGAACCACCACGCTGGCGACGCGCGCCACGGCCAGCTCCACCTGAACGAACATGCCGGGCCGCAGGCGCGGTTCCTCTCCCGTGAGCCGGGCCTCGACCGCCAGCGAGCGGGAGCGGGCTTCGAGCGCGGGGTTCAGCTCGCGGACCACGGCGTTGAAGCGCCGGCCCGGCACGGCGCCGGTAGTGAAGGACAGCGTGCTCCCCACGTGCACTTCACCCGCAGCGGTTTCCGGGATTTCCGCCCTCAGCCGCAGGGGATGGATCTTCACCAGCACCACGATGGGCGCGTTGTCCTTCAGGTACTGCCCCGGCGACACCAGCCGCGCCGACACCGCGCCATCGAACGGGGCGCGCACCGTGGCGTCGTTCAGGCGCTTCTCGGCCAGTTTCACGTCCGCGCGCAACGCGCGGATGCTGGCCAGCGCCGTGCGCAGCTCGTCGCGCGCCGCGTCCAGCGCGGCCTGCCGCGCGTGATAGGTTTTCTCCAGCTCGGTGAAGCGCTCCGCGGACACGTCGCCCGTCTTGACCAGGCGCGCCGCGCTCTCGTACTTGGAGCGCGCGTCCTCGAGTTGCGCCTGCGCCAGGCGGATGGAGGCCGTGGTCTCCGGAGCCGCTTCCTCCTGGCTGGGACTCAGGCCGATGCGCGCCAGCGCCTGCGCCAGCGCCGCCCGGCTGCGCTCGTGTTGCAGCGCGAACTCCCGCTTGTCGAGCTCGGCGATTACCTGCCCCTGGCGCACGGTCTGCCCGAAATCCACGCGCATTTCCGCGACCCGGCCGGCAACTTCGGAGCTGACCGTGACCGTCTCATCCGCGGCCAGCGACCCGGTCACCGCCAGCGTCCGGGCGAGTTGCCGAGCTTGCGCCGTTGCCACCCGGACCGACACCGGTTCCCGGGCGTCTCCCTTCGAGGCCGCCTCGACCGGGGCGGAGCGCCTCGAACAGCCGCCCGCCAGCAGCGCTGTGAGCGCCAACGCAGTGAATAAGGGTCTCATTTTGCACCGTCCTTGGAATTCGCGATACCGCTCAAGAAGATCTCCACCAGGCTCGCGACGAGCTCTCTCCGGTTGGCCTTGACGAACTCGTCGTGAAACAGCAGTTCCCGAATGCCCTGGTGGATCACCATGCCCAGAAAGGCCTTGGCCGCGAGTGCCGGATCCATCGGCCGGAAGGCCCCCTGCTGGATGCGCCTCTCGATGTACCGGACGAACAGCTCGTGCCCCTCCTTCTGCCGCTCATGGATGAGCGCCCCCAACTCGGGTTCCTCCAAGGCCGCGTAGAGCTGTAGCCGGGTGTATTCGCCCGACCGCTCGCGGTGGGAGTCGAGGATGAATTCGGCCAGGCGCGTGAAGAAGGCGCGGTCGTCTCCCGCCTCCACATAGGGCCTCAGCAGAGCCGTGCCCTGCGCCACCGTTTCTCGCAAGCGGGCCTCGATGATGGCCCAGTAGAGATCGTGCTTCGACTTGAAGTGCTCGTATAGCACCGGCTCGGTTACCCCCACCGCCTCGGCCAAGGCGCGCGTGGTGGTCCCGCGGAATCCTCGCTCGGCGAACAAGCGCGTGGCAGCTTCGATGATGGCTGCGCGGCGCTCCTCGCTGGACATCCGGCAGACAACAGCCACTTTGGCCTCCTCAACACTAGTATCCACTAAGTTTGCATCCACTAACAGGCGGGCCCCCGAGTGCGTCAGGCACTTGACAAATATAGAATGACATGTCATTCTATCATTGACATGAGACACGCGCTGCTGCGCAACATCCTTCTCGCCGGGCCGGCAGTTCTGGCCTACGCGCTCGTCGTCCCCCTGGCGGCCAGGGCCGCGGACCGGCGCTTCCAACTGAGTTGGCCTTTGCCGGAATGGACCTGGGTTCCGGGTCTGGTTCTCATCGCCGCGGGCGCAGCGCTGGGCCTGTGGACAGTCTGGCTGTTCGGCACGATCGGCGCCGGAACACCCAATCCCCTGGCTCCGCCGCGGCACCTGGTGGTCAGGGGGCCCTACCGGGTGAGTCGCAACCCCATGATGCTGGGTGGCTGGATCGCCGGGTTGGGCCTGGCGCTGGCGCTCGGCTCGCCGTCCCTGGTGGGTGCTCTGGCAGCCATTGTGGTGGCAGGCTGCCTCTACGTGCGCTACGTTGAAGAGCCGCGCCTGCGCCAGCGCTTCGGAACCGTGTACTCGGAGTACGCAGCCCGGGTGCCGCGCTGGTTCGGATGCCCGAGCCGGGGGGCATGTGGCCTATCGCACCACTCCCAAAATGGCTGAGCGCAAGGACGCGCGCCGCCGGCGTTTGCTCGAGGCCGCCACCCGCCTTTTCGGGCAGCACGGCTACCACCCGACCACGGTTCCGATGATCGTGGCCGAGGCCGGCAGCTCCACCGGAAGCTTCTACTTCTACTTCCGCAACAAGGAAGACGTTTTCAGCGCGACACTGGAAGCCCTGGGTGAGCGTATTTCGTCGGCGCTCAACCAGGCCATTGCGACCGAGACGCAACCCTTGCGCCAAATGGAGGCCGCCGTCCGCCGGCTGGTCCTGTTCCTGGCCGAGAACCCGGAGGAGGCGCGCATCCTGATCGTCGAATCCTCCGGGCTGAGCGCGCGGCTGGAGCAGGTCCGCCGCGCGGTGATCGGCCAGCATGCGGACGCGGTGGAACGAGCGCTGGCACTCGCGGCTGCCTACATGGCGCCGGAGGAGCGGGCCGTCACGGCGCGCTGCTGGACGGGGGCGGTTTACGAGGCGGTCTACCACTGGCTGGAACTGCCGCCGGTCGAGCGCCCGCCCGTGGAGACCGTCGCCGCCGCCGTGGCCCGCTTCAACCTGCGCGGCATCGGCGCCGGCCGGTAGAATGGTCTCTCGATGCCTTCTTTCCGCCTCCTCGTGTGCCCGGCCCTGCTGGGGGCCGGGCTCCTGGCCCAGCAACCCACCGCCGCCGAGGCGGACCGGGTTCATCGCTCGGCCATCCTCATTGACACCCACAACGACGTGCCCCTGCGGGTGATCCGGGGCTTCGATATCGGCCCGCGGGCCAAGGACGGGCACACGGACCTGCCCCGGCTGCGGGAGGGCGGCGTGGACGCGGTGTTCTTCTCGGCCTACGTGTCGCCCGGCTACGTGCCCAAGGGGCAGTCCGCCCGCCGCGCCTTGGAAATGCTCGACGCGGTGCGCAACGGCATCATCGCCCGCTACCCGCGGGATTTCGCGCCGGCCCTCACCGCGGCCGATATCGAGAGCGCCCACCGGCAGGGGAAGATTGCGGCGCTGATAGGCGTCGAGGGCGGGCACGCCATTGAGAACAGCCTCGGCGTGCTGCGCATGTTCTGCGCGCTGGGAGCGCGGTACATGACCCTGACGCACGCCAACACCAACGACTGGGCGGACTCCTCCGGCGACGCCAACAACCCCGAGGTGCCGCACCATAACGGGCTGACCGATTTCGGCCGTCAGGTCATCGCCGAGATGAACCGTTTGGGCATGATCGTGGACGTTTCGCACGTCTCCGACAAGACGTTGCTCGATGTGCTGGAAGCCAGTCGCGCGCCGGTGTTCGCCTCGCACTCCTCCTGCCGCGCCCTGTGCAACGATCCGCGGAACCTCACCGACGAGATGATCCGGGCCTTGGCCAGCAAAGGCGGCCTGATCCAGATCAACTTTAACCCTGGGTTCCTGACCAAGCGCCAGACGCCTCCGGCGAGCCTGGCCGACGTGGTGGCCCACATTGACCATGCGGTGAAGGTGGGCGGCATCGACGCGGTGGGCATCGGCAGCGACTTCGACGGCATCGACCAGGCGCCCGTGGGCCTGGAGGACGTCTCGAAGTTCCCCCACCTGACCCGGGCGCTACTCGAAAAGGGCTATTCCGCCGCCGACATCCGCAAGATCTATGGCGGCAACCTACTCCGGATGATGCGGGCGGTCGAGGCTGTGGCCGCCGCCCGTTGACCCCGGGCACACATCAGCCGCCGCGTGAATCTCGTGATAGGGCCAGAAACGCCCTGCGTTCGTCCGCAACGAACTCGGCCACATCTGTCACGCGGTGGCGAAGCAGCCCCTCGAGGCGTTTCGTCGGACAGTTGCCCACCCGGAGCCAGATGACCTTGGGAGGATGGCCGTAGAGGAAACTGCGCTGGCGCAGGTCAGCATCCTTGGTGACGATGGTGAAGCCGTGTGCGGCCGCATACTCCCAAACGGCCGAATCGGGAGCGGACTTGAGACCGACCTCGCGCACATGCAGGGAGCCAGGGTAGCAGTCTTGCAACGCGGTCGGCAACTGTGCGGACAGGTTCTCGTCGAACAGGAGCCTCACGCCGGGATCGCGGTGAGCCTACGCTCACGGTCAGCCGCAAAAGCCAGACAGGCCCGGATATCCTCACGGGTGAGGTCCGGGAAGTCCCTCAAGATCTCATCTTCGCTCATCCCCCCCGCCAGGTAGTCGAGCACGTCGTAGACGGTGATTCGCAGGCCACGGATGCACGGCTTGCCACTCAGCTTGCCAGGTTCGATGGTGATGAGCTTCGTGTAGTCCATGCTCTATGCTCATGGTACGGCCTTTGGCGCCGGCGATCAAGCGCCCCATGATCCGCACCCTGGCCGCCAAAGGCGGCCTGATCCGGATCAACTTCGACTCTGGCTCGAAAAGGGCTACTCCGCCGCCGACATTCGCAAGATCTACGGCGGCAACCTGCTGCGGCTGATGCGGGCGGTGGAGGCGGAGGCGGGGCGCTAGCCGCCGGCCACCAGGCGATCGAGAAGAACCACCTCCAGGCCGGTCACCCGCGAAAA
>CAZIRH010000198.1:0-8744 GCA_964541065.1 uncultured Solibacteraceae bacterium | reverse complement strand
GAAGTACATTCCAACTTCATAGAATCAGCCCATGCTGGGCACACTGGGGCGGCCTTTCAGGCCGCAGCCGGCTTTTAGCCGGCTCCGAACGCCGGGCGGCCCGGAACGGGTCCGCAAGCGGAAAGCCCGGCGGCAGGCTGAAAGCCCGGCCCCACACAGCTCATTTGCCTTGCGTAGCGGGTACGCTCAGATTCGTCCGGTCCTGCGGGAATTCCTCGAGGGCTTCACTTCTGTGTCGCACACCCCCGGCTGAGAGCCTGCCCCACCCGCTTGCGGCATGGTGTATCTTTCACGAGGTCCCGCTATGAGAAGCTCTGTCCGCTTGTTCCTGGTCCTTCTGATGACGGCGGCCTGCCTGACCGCCGCCAACGACTTGTGGTTGGCGCAGAAACCCACCCTGAGTCGCACCCACATCGCGGCTGAAGGACGAATTTGGTGGGCGCACGTTTCGGGTGCGCGGGCACGCCAAGGTCATGGCCCATCTGATGTTCGGCATCTTGGCCTCAAGCGTGGATGAGATTGCGCGGCTGATCTGCTGAGGCCGCTGGCAGTAGGGCAGTAACTCCGGAGCAGGTCCGCAGAGATGGCGGGGGGGCCGGGGTGTGCACCTGGAGGCCTAATCAGCAGATCCCGATCCACTTTGCGCCACAAGGCGCCTTGCTCTCACCCATGAAGCGCGTCTTGCGGGCCTCAGCACGCGGGTCAATCACGCCGGGCGCGCAGCCCTGGTACTACCAGTACTGCGAGTACCAGTTCTCTTTATCCTTTTATGTCGATCTGCTCTTGACATCCAGCGGCCAATCCACAATACTAGTAGATTCGGCGCTTGTCAGAGTGTGGCAGTGTTGGTCACATTTTGAATGAACGCCAAAGGAAGACGGAAGGGACGACAGCAGATTATGAAGCGACAAGTTCTGTTGCTGGCCGCGCTTTTCGTGGCGCTGCCACTTCTCGGTTTTGGAGGAACCATCATCGGGACCACCGATCCCAGCGGCTTTGGGGATACCGTTGACTGGTGCACGAACTTCGGCTGCGCCGGCGGGCAGCTTGCGACGTGGCAGGCCTGGGTTTCGAATTCCGGAACGACCACCGGTCTCGTCGGTCTGGTGAGTGGGCAGGGGTTCTACAACCTGCAACAGGGCTCCGGCTGGTCCGGCAACTTTAGCACTGGGATGGGCCTGATTTACAACGGGGCAAGCTTCGGGAACACCCCCACGGACATCGGGGTCGACTTTAACCAGGGTCAGTCCCGCGCGGGCGCCTGGATCCAGTCGAATTACTTTGGCGCCTTTACGGCAACTGTGACGGCGTTTGATGTGCTTGACAACCTCCTCGGCAGCTATACCGTGCAGGGGTTGTCCGACACCAATGTAGGCACTGCGCTGTTCATTGGCCTGCTGGATGACATTCCGGAAATCTATGCTCTCCGGTTTGACGCCATGGGAATCGGCGGCGCCTCTGAGCCCAATTTCGCGATCGGCTCTGTGCGGGTTGGTGGTGGTTCTGCCATTCCCGAGCCGTCTTCGCTGGTGTTGATGGGGGCGGGCCTTCTGGGTCTGGGTGCGTTGGCGCGCCGCCGCCAGATTTCCCGGGCGAACTAGCGCCGTTTTTCCTTGCCCGTCTGATGTCGCGTCTTATCCTCAGCAGGTAGTTGCCTGCCTTGCTGAATTGGGTTTCGCGCTCAGAAGCTCAGCCGGTCGCCGACTCGCAGGCCGTGCCGGGCGGCCGAGCCCTCTGGCCAGGTCCAGCACGTAGCGCGAGACGGCGTGCCCGCCGTAGCTGGGGCACTGCTCGAGGGGCTTCAGGCAGGGCGGCGTGTCGGGGGAAATCTCGACGATGCGGCGTTCGGAATCCATCCAGACGATGTCCAGCGGCACGCGCACCTGGTACATCCAGTAGCGGTTGTAGCCCGGCTGGGGATGCGCGAACAGCAAGCCGTGATCGGCTTCGAGCGCGTCCCGGCCCATCATGCCCCACCGCATCTCTTCGGTGCGGGTGAGCAGCTCGGCTTGGATCCTGGCCCCGTCCGGCAGGGTGACCACCAGGGTGCTCAGGTCCTCCAGACCGCGCGGCGTCTCACCACAACCCAGCAGCAGCAACAGCGCAATCAGCGCACCGGCCAGGCGCATGAAAGAATCTTAACCTGAAAAGCTGGCCCCCGGCTCAGGCGTCCACGGAACAAACCGCCGTGTCGCGCGTATGAAGGAGGAGTAGACTACCTTGAGGAGGACTACGCGTGAGTGCCTTGCGTTCTTTGGCCTTTTTCTTGCTGGCTGCGGCCGCTTGCCTGGCTGAAGCCAATTCTCTGCTGCTGACGCAGAGACCCACACTGAACCGCACCCATATCGTGTTCGTCTTCGCGGGCGACCTGTGGAGCGTGCCGCGCGCGGGCGGTGAAGCCACGCGGCTGACCACGGGCGCGGGCGTGGAGCGCAACCCCGTCTTCTCGCCCGACGGCGCCCAGATCGCCTTCACCGGCGAGTACGACGGCAACACCGACGTCTTCGTGATGCCCGCCGCCGGCGGCACGCCCCGGCGCCTGACCTGGCACCCCGCGTCCGACACGGTGCTGGGCTGGACGCCGGACGGCAGGCGCATCCTGTTCACCTCGAACCGCACAGCCTACTCCCGCTTCGCGGAGCTGTTCACGGTCGCGCTGGACGGCAGCCTCCCGGAGAAGGTGCCTCTGCCCATGGGCTATGAGGCCTCCTACTCGCCGGACGGCTCGCGTCTGGCCTACGTGCCGCTGCCCCGCGCCTTCTACGCCTGGAAGCGGTACCGGGGCGGGCGCACCACGACCATCTGGCTGGCCACGCTGGCCACGGGCCGCATCGAGAGGGTCCCCCGCGCCAACTCCAACGACTACGAGCCCATGTGGGTGGGCGACAAGGTGTACTTCCTGTCGGATCGCAATGGGCCGGTCAGCCTGTTCTCGTACGACACCAAGACCAAGAAGGTGACGCAGGTGGTCCCGAACACCGGCCTGGAACTCAAGTCCGCCTCGGCCGGGCCGGACGCCATTGTCTACGAGCAGTTCGGCGCGTTGCACCTCTTTGATCTGAGGTCCGGCCGGAGCACCCAGGTCAATGTGCGCATCGCCGGCGATTTCCCCGAGGTGCGCCCGCGCCTGGTCAACGTGGGCCGGCGGCTTCAGAGCCCGCACATCTCGCCCACGGGCGCCCGCGCCGTCTTCGAGGCGCGCGGCGAGATCCTCACCGTGCCCGCCGAGAAGGGCGACTACCGCAACCTCACCGACACTCCCGCCATCGTGGAGCGCGACCCGGCCTGGTCGCCGGATGGCAAGACCATTGCCTACTTTTCCGACGAGTCCGGCGAGTACGCCCTGCACCTGCGCCCGCAGAGCGGCCTGGGCGAAGTCAAGAAGATCAGCCTGGGCGCCCCGCCCGCCTTCTACGGGGCGCCGCAGTGGTCGCCCGACAGCCAGAAGATCGCTTACGTCGATTGCCACCTCAACATCTGGTACGTCGACATCGCCCAGGGCAAGCCGGTCAAAGTGGACCAGGACCTGTCTTGGCTGGGCGTCGCCGACCTCGTGCCCGCCTGGTCGCCGGATTCGAAGTGGCTGGCTTATCCTCGCAAGCTCAGCAACAGCTTGCGAGCCATCTTCCTCTACTCGCTGGCGGAAGCCAAGAGCACGCAGATCACCGACGGCATGAGTGACGCTCTGTACCCGGTCTTCGACAAGGACGGCAAGTGCCTCTACTTCGCCGCCAGCACCGATGTAGGCCCGTCGATGGAGCTGGATCTGCATCGGCTCACGCGTCAGGTTACGAGCAGCATCTACCTGGCGGTGCTGGCCAAGGACGTCCCCTCCCCGCTGGCCCCGGAGAGTGACGAAGAGAAGGCCGCCGAGGACAAGAAGCCAGAAGTCAGCAGTCAGAAGTCAGCAGAAGAGAAGAAGGAGCCGGCCAAACCGAAGCCGGCGGAAAAGGTCGAGGTGAAGATCGACTTCGACAACATCGGCCAGCGCATCCTGGCGATGCCCCTGCCGGCCCGCCGCTACATGGGCCTGGAAGTGGCCAAGGCGGGCGTGCTCCTGGCCGTCGAGGCCCCGCCGCCGGCCCCCGGGCCCGAGCCGCCCGGGATCACCGTGCACCGTTACGATCTGAAGGCCCGCAAATCGGACGTGGTCATCAGCGGAGTGCGTAATTTCGAGGTGGCGTACAACGGGGAGAAGACGCTCTACCGGCAGGGCGACCGCTGGATGATCGCCCCGCTGCGGCCCATGGCGCCTGGCCCTGCCGGCGCCCCCGCTGCCGCCCCTCCAGCCGCCGCGCCCTCAGCGGCGCCGGGCGCTCCGTCTCCGAATGCGCTGCGCACGGACAACCTGGAGGTGCGCTCCGATCCCCGCGCCGAGTGGGAGCACATGTACCACCAGGCCTGGCGCACCGAGCGCGACTTCTTCTACGACCCCGGCTTCCACGGGCTGGATCTGAAGGCGGCAGAGAAGAAGTACGAGCCGTTCCTGGAGAACATCGCCTCGCGCGGCGATTTGAACTACCTGTTCGCCGAGATGCTGGGCGAGATGACGGTGGGCCACCTGGGCGTGGGCGGCGGCGACCAGCCGGAGGTCCGGCGCGTGTCCACCGGGCTGTTGGGCGCCGACTACAAGCTCGAAAATGGGCGCTACCGTTTCGAGCGCGTCTACAACGGCGAGAACTGGAACCCGCAGACCCGCGCGCCGTTGACGCAACCCGGCGTCAACGTGGCGGTGGGCGAGTACCTGCTGGCGGTGAACGGTCGCGAGCTGCGCGCCACTGACAACGTCTACAGCTTCTTCGAAGGCACGTCGGGCAAACAGGTCGTGCTCAAGGTGGGGCTGGATCCCGGCGGGGCGAAGTCCCGCGACGTGACCGTTGTGCCGGTGGACAGCGAGACGACGCTGCGCCACCTGGCCTGGATCGAGGGCAACCGCCGCAAGGTGGACCAGGCCACCGGCGGGCACGTAGCCTACGTCTACATGCCGGATACGGCCTTCGGGGGCTTGACCAACTTCAACCGCTACTTCTTCGCCCAGGTGGGCAAGGAAGCGGCCATCATCGACGAGCGCTTCAACGGGGGCGGCATGCTGGCCACCGACATCATCGAGTACCTCAAGCGCCCCATGCTCAGCGGGGCGGCATTCCGCGATGGCCGCGACCTGGTGCAACCCTACGGAGCCATCTTCGGCCCCAAGGTCATGCTGATCAACGAATTCGCCGGCTCCGGCGGCGATGCCATGCCCTGGTACTTCCGCCGCGCCGGCGTCGGCAAGCTGATCGGCAAGCGCACCTGGGGCGGGCTGGTCGGCATGGCGGGAGCGCCGCCGCTGCTGGACGGCGGTTTCGTCACCGCACCCGCTTCCGCCATCTACAATCCCAACGGCCAGTGGGAGGTCGAGAACATCGGCATCCCGCCGGACATCGAGGTCGATCATGACCCCGAGCTGGTGCTACAGGGCCGCGACCCGCAGCTTGAGAAGGCCATCGAGGTGGTGCTGGCGGAGCTGAAGAAGTTCCCCGTGCCGCAGCTCAAGCGCCCGGCGTACCCGAACTACCACGCCAAGCCGGCCGCGGCAAAGCCGGCCAAAGGGAAGTGACGTGAACCGGGCGCGACCACTGAGCTGCCTTCTGGTCGCCATCGCCCTGCTGCTGGCGGGCTGCGTCAGCATTCCCGACACCTACGCGCCGCCCATACAGCGCAACCCGCAATACGGCCCCCCGGACAGCCGGGCGGCGCACTTCGTCAGCATGAGCGGGCCCAACCCCGACGATCACATCGTGCGCGACGTCCTGCCCGGCGATCCGGGCAGCCCCTGGCGCTGGACCGGCAAGCGCCCCGAGCTGTGGTTCAATCTCCAGTTCACCGACAACCTGCGCTTCGTGATGGACTTCTCAGTCCCAGAGAGCACCTTCCCGCAGCGCGGCCCGGTCACCATCTCTTTCTTCATCAACGGCCGTCTTCTGGACTCAGTGCGCTGCGCGAAGCATGGTGAGGTGCACTTCGAGAAAGCGGTGCCCGCCGCCTGGCTGCGGACGGACGCGCCCACCTTTGTGGCGGCGGAAATCGACAAGGTCTGGGTTGCGCCAGCCGACCGCGCCCAGCTCGGCTTCGTCCTGAGCCGCGCCGGGTTCGTGCAGTAATGCCGCAACCCGTCTACATCCTCTTCGGCGCCGCCTTCACGGTGGCGGTCTGCCTGGCGCTGGGCAGGATCCTGCTCCAGCGCCTCGGCCTGCGCTTCTACCGGCAGGAAGAGCTCGTGCTGGCCTTTCTGGCCGGCGCGCCGTGCCTGAGCCTGCTGGTGTTCCTGCTCGCGGTCGTGGGGCTGGTGCACAAGGGCGTTCTTCTGGCGCTCGGCCTGGCCGCTCTCGCCGCCTGCTGGCGGTTCGGACGCGGGCCGGCCGGCGAGCCGCTTCCTGCCCTGCCGCGCTTCTGGCGATGGTTGTTCGCGGCGGTGTTCACGATCTTCGCGCTGATCTCGTTCATCAACGCCATGGCGCCCGAGGTCAGCGCCGACGGGAGCACCTACCACCTCGGGCTGGTGGGGCGCTACGTGCACGAGCGCGGATTCCCCCGCCTGACCACCAACATGTACGCCAACCTCTCGCAGGGCGTCGAGATGCTGTTCCTGTTCGCCTTCGCCTTCGGCCGGCACTCTGCGGCGGCGCTCGTGCACTTCGCGTTCCTGGTGACGTTGCCGCTGGCCATGCTGTCCTATGCCCGCCGCCTCGGCAAGCCTGTGGCCGGCGTGACCGGGGCGCTGCTGGTTTTCCTCAGCCCCGTAGTGGGCGTGGATGGAGCGTCCGCCTACATCGACGTGGCCGTCGCCGCCGTCCTGTTCGCCATCTTCTACCTGCTGGAGATCTGGGACCGCCAGCGCCAGCCAGCCCTGCTGATCGTCATCGGCCTGTTGTCCGGATTCGCCTATGCGGCGAAGTACACGGCGTTCCTGGCGCTCCCTTATGCGCTGGGCTTCGTGGCATGGCGGCTGCGGCGGGCCAAACAGCCGGTGCTGCGGTCGCTCGTGGTGGTGAGCGCCTGCGCCGCGCTGATGATCGTCCCCTGGATGGCGAAGAACGCGCTGTGGCTGAACAATCCGTTTTCGCCTTTCCTCAACCGGGTGTTCCCCAACCCGTACGTTCACGTCTCCTTCGAGGAAGAGTACGTCCAGCACATGCGCAACTACGGAGACCTGCCCAGCCGCTGGCTGATTCCCTACCAGCTCTTCATCCGGGGCGAGGCGCTGTGCGGGTTGCTGGGACCAGTGTTTATGCTGGCCCCGGTTGGGCTGGTGGCGCTGCGGTTTCCGGCCGGGCGGCGGCTGCTCGTAGCCGGGTTGATCTTCGGACTGCCGTACTACGCCAACATCGGCACGCGCTTCCTGATTCCGTCGTTGCCCTTCGTCGGGCTGGCCATGGGGCTGGCGGTGTCCGGCTGGGCGAGGGCGGCCGCCGCGTTGATCCTCGTGCACGCCATGCTGTCGCTGCCGTGGGTGCTCGGCCTATACACCGGAGCCTGGACCTGGCGGTTGCGCACCACCCCCGTCCGCCAGGCGTTGCGGCTCGAACCGGAGGAGTCCTACCTGACGCGGAAGCTGACCTTCTACGTCATGACACGGCTGATCGAGGAGAAGGTGCCACCCGGGGGCAAGGTGTTCACCTTCACCCAGCTCCCGGAGGCTTACACCACGCGCGACATCCTGGTGCACTACCAGTCGGCGTTCAACAACATCATCGGCGACATCCTCTGGACGCCACTGATGCCCGAGGCCCAGCCCAACTTGCGCCACAGCTTCCACTTCCCCGCGCAGCGGGTCCAGAAGATCCGCGTGCTCCAGACCGCCTGGGGCCGTGACCTGTGGAGCGTCGCGGAGTTGCGCGTGCTTCAGGCGAGGCGCGAACTGGAGCGGACTCCCATCTGGCGGCTGCGCGCCTGGCCCAAGCCGACCGACGTGCCGATGGCCTTCGACGGCAGCCCGGCCACCCGCTGGCGAAGCTGGCAGAGCATCTCCCCCGGCATGTTTATCGAGGTGGATCTCGGCCGTGCGGAACTCATCGACTCGGTGAACGTGGACGCCTCCGCAGACCAGCCTCAGGTTCGCCTGCGGCTGGTGGCTCAGGATCTCTCCGGGCGATGGCGGACGCTGGCAGAGCAACCGCAGACCGTGGAACTACCTTCGCCGCTCGGCCTGCGGCGGGCGGCGGTCCAGGAGCTGCTGGCCCGGGGCGTCGGCTACCTGGTGATGCACGACTCGGATTTCGGTGCGCAGGATTTCCGCGACAATGCCGAGTTGTGGGGCCTGAAACTACTGGGCCAGCGCGGCACGGGGAGACTGTACGAATTGAGCACGCCATGAGTGAACCGCGACTCTTCCTGGGCGCAGACGGCGGGCAGTCCTCGACTACGGCGCTGATCGGCGATGAGAGCGGGCGCTTGCTGGGGGCGGGCCGCGGCGGGCCGTGCAACCACGTGGGCGGGCCGGAGGGCCGCCAGAAGTTCGTGCGCGCCATCGAGGGCTGCCTCCGCGAGGCCTGCCGCGCCGCGGGACTGGACCCGGCGACCGCGAGCTTCGAGGCCGCCTGCCTGGGCTTCAGCGGAGGCCCCGAAGACAAGCAGCCCATCCTGGCCGAGATCCTGCGCGCCCGGCAGCTCATCGTGACCACGGACGCCGCTATCGCGCTGGCGGGCGCCACCGCCGGCCAGCCCGGCATCATCACCATCGCAGGGACGGGCTCGATCGCTTT
>CAZIRH010000197.1:0-8592 GCA_964541065.1 uncultured Solibacteraceae bacterium | reverse complement strand
TTGGGAAGAATCGGGGGACACGCCTGCGCACACTGACAGGTGGCTCGTTACGCTGGCCCAGCTCGGAGTGTCCCCGGATTCTTTGATGGATGGCGGCCCCATTGGGAAGAATCGGGGGACACGCCTGCGCACACTGACAGGTGGCTCGTTACGCTGAGTTGCCGGATGGGCGTGCCGCACCCGGCTGCGCTGGGATTCTAGGTGCGCAGGCGGGCCAGGAGGTAGACGCCGGCCAGGGCGAAGAGGGCGTCGGGGGACCAGGCCGCCAGGGCCGCGGGTAGCAGGTTGATGTTGCCCACTTGCTCGAAAAGCTGGCCCAGGGCCCAGTAGGCCACGGCGATGCCGAGACTGACGCCCACGCCGGCCATGGCGCCGCGGCTGCCGGTGAGAAAGGCGAAGGGCGTCGAGAGCAGCGCCATGATCAGCGCGAAGAGGGGCACGGAGAACTTCTTGTGCCACTGCACCTGGAGGCGCACGGTGTCGAAACCGCTCTGGCCCAGCTCGCGGATATAAGCCTCCAACTCGCGGAAGTTCATCTGCTTGTCCAGCTTGACTTCCTTGCGGAAGTAGCTGGGAGGCTCGTCCAGTTCGGGGAAGGTTTCGACCTGGAAGCGGCGGAAACTGACGTCGCCGGCGCCGCGGAGGTCGCGCGTCCAACCGTTCTCGAAGATCCAGTTGCGGACGGCCGGCGCCCAGCGCGCGCTCTCGGCGGAGATGTGGCGGCTGAGGCGGAAGCGGGCAGGATCCAGTTCGTAGACGCTCACGCCGACCATGACGGCCTGGCCCGGGTCGAAATACTTGTAGTAGTAGATGCGCGGCCCCCGCCCGTAGATCCACTTGCGATCCGGACGCAGGTAGGACTGCACGGGGCGGCCCTTGATCTCGTTGCGCAGCGCGTCCTGGCGGCGGTTGGCGCCGGGCACGTAGTAGTGATCGAAGGCGAACAGGGCGGCGCTCAGCAGCGCGCTGATGAGCAGCACGGGGACCGCCAGACGGTGGAGGCTCACGCCGCCGGCCTTGAAGGCCGTCACCTCGTTGTGCTTGCTCATCAGGCCGAAGGTGACCAGGACGGCCACCAGGACGCTGATGGGGGCGGAATCGTAGATCAGCTTGGGCGTCAGGAAAAGCAGGTAGGCGAACACCTTCGCCATGGGGATCTGGTTCCTGACGATGTCGCTGAGCAGCTCGAAGAAGGTGAACACCTCGGTGAGCAGGACGAAGCTGACCAGCAGGAGGGCGAAGTAGAACAGGAAGGCCGACAGGATGTAAGTGTCGAGGATCTGTGGCAGCAGGGGCAGGCGCCGCAACCGGCTGCCATTGGTAACGGCGGCGGGCGCCAGTTCCCAGCGCCGCAGCAGTCGCTGTGCCAGGTTCTGCGCCCGGGCCTTGAGGGCGCCGGCCCGATCGCGCTCGCCCGGCTGCTCGAGCCGCGCCAGCAGGAGGAGCCCGGCCAGGGCGAGCACCGCGTTGGGGGTCCACACGGCGAAGGGGACCGGCAGCGTCCCCTGCCGCGCCAGGCCGATCAGGCTGATCAGCCCCATGTAGTACAGGAAAGCCAGGGCGACGGTCAGCACCAAGGCGGTGGACTTGCCGGCCTTGCGCGAGGACAGCCCCAGGGGGATGCCCACCAGGGCCAGCAGGACACAAGCGGGAGGCAGCGCCAGCCGCTGGTGCAACTCGAGGCGGGCGTCGATGGAGTGGCGCGCGGCGCGCCACAAGGGGCCGGTGTCCATTTCCGAAAAGGCGCGGGCGCGCACCTCGCCGGGCCGGGGGGCCTCGAGGGCCTGGTCGCCGGTGGGGAAGGCGGTGCTGTAGTACTCGCTGGGATCCTGGCCGGCTTCGTGGGTGCTGCCGTCGCGCATGGAGAGCTGGATGCGATTGTTGGCGACGTCGGGGACGGCGATAGCCTCGCGCGCCAGGGTGATGCGCGGCCCCTCGCTCTTCTCGCGCCCGGCCGTGGACCGCTCCTGGGGCGGGCGCAAGTCCGCCAGGAACACGTGGCGCCAGAGGACGCGCGGCCCGGCCACCACGTCGTCCACCCACAGCAGGGTGTTGGGGCCGAACTGCTCCTCGAAGACCCGCGGCTGGATCTCGGCGGTCAACTGCGCCGCGACCAGCCGGTTGAGCACCTGGTAGGTCTCGCGGATGGCCAGCGGGGTCAGCCACAGCGAGGCCATCGCCGTACCCGCCATGGCCAGGGCGGCGAACACCAGAACCGGGGCGACCACCTTGCGGCCGGGGACGCCTGCGGCCCGCATCCCGGTGATCTCGCCGTCGCCGGACATGCGGCTCAGCCCGATCAGGACCCCCACCAGCGTGGCCACCGGAAGGGTGAAGACCAGGGTAGGCGGCACCACCAGCACGAACAGGTAGGCCACATCGGAGGCGGGCGCCGAACTGCGCACCAGCAGCTCGAACAGTCTGCCGATGCGCTGGAGGAACAGCACAAAGGTGAACAGCAGGGCGCCCAGGAACGCGCTCGAGAAGATCTCCCGGAAAACGGCCCTCGACAGGAGGCTGTTCATTTCAGGTGCGGCCTGCACCAGCGGGCCGCCATGCGGCGGACGGGGGAACCGGCTCTCCGGAGGATGTTCATTTGCGGCCTGCACCAGCGGGCCGCCATGCGGCGGACTCGAAAAACGGTTCTCGGGGCGATGTTCATTTCAGGGGCGGAGGCGGCACCACGGGGGGCCGGGTCACCTCTTCCTGCGGTCTCTCCAGCTCCAGGTCGTCCACCAGGATGGACGGCGCGACCACCGAACACTCGGCCAGGAAGCTGGCTCCGGCGGTCAGCGCCATAGGCGCCGGACTATCGAGGAAATCGAAGACATGCACCTCGTCGGAAGCGGCCAGGATGTCCCGGAAGGCGCGGGTGTTGAGATTCCGGAAGCGCAGGCCCCGCACCAGCTCCTCGCGCCCGTCCGCATAGACGCGGTAGGCCAGAATCGGAGGGCTGACCAGGCGCGCCCCGGTGGAAGCCGAGGCGGCCAGCAGCCGGCGCAGGTCCTCGAGCGCGGCCGAGGTGGGAAAGTCCATTTTCCGCACGATGATCCCGTAGGGCTTGTTGCGCTGCCGGCATAGTTCGAGGAGCTGCTTGCGCAACTCGGGCTCGGGGACACTCTGGCCGGCACGCACGAACAGGTTGCCGAAGGTGGCGGTCTTGGCGCCGAAGCCCCCCATCAGGCGCGCGCGGCCGTTCGAGCCGACGAAGCCTTTCACCGGCTGCCGGGTGAGCAGGAAGTTCTTGAGCACTCCTTTTTCGACCAACACCAGCGGAGCCGGCGCCACGCCCTCCAGATCCACGTGGTAGTAGCCGAACAAGGGCCGGCCGCGCCATTCGCGCTGGGTGGGGTCATCGACCACGTCCATCCATTCCGGGAGGATGCGCACGCCCAGGCGGCCTTCCAGCTCGCTGCTCAGGAAGGAAATGGGGCGCGCCGGGGGACTGAGGGGCCGGCGGGGCACGGCGAACTGCTTGCCCAGGATCTCGCCCAGGATCTGGGGGCCGGCCAGGCCCTCGAACAGCACCGGGCCGGTGTAGGCTTCGCCCAGCGGTGCGCGCACCAGGGCCGTGAGGTTCTCGGCCACCTGCCGCGTGCCGCGCTCCAGGTCCAACTCGGAGGGGAGGCCGGCGGCGGTGAACGCGTGGAAGACGACGGTCTCCCGCAGGGGCATGCCGTCGGGCGCCTCCGCGGCGGCGCGCACGCGCACCAGCAGCGCTGCTTCGGGCTGCTTGATGGCGGCGCCCTCCGAGTTCAGCAGGTAGTGCACGCTGCGGCCGGCCTGGAACTCGACCGCCGAGCTGAACACCTGCGGGTAGGCCTCGAAGACCGCCGACAAGCGGCGCAGGCGGGCCTGCCAGGCCTCGAGATCCACGCCTTCGGGGCGCGCCTCCTCGATTCTCCGCAAAGGCTCGGCGCGCGCGAAATCGGGCAACGGCTCGCCGGGCGCCATGTTGCGGAGCACGGCGCGCTTGCGGGCCATGGCCTCGAGGGCAGCTTTGTAGGCCATGTCGGTGGCCAGCCAGAAATGATGCCGCAGCGCCGGGTAGGCGTCGTCCAGGGGGAACTGCTCGACTTCCCAGCGGGTTCCCGAGTAGAAGTCCGAGCCCACGAAGTTGGTGTGATCGAAATTGTAGTTGCCCACCCGGACCTGGATCCGCGGCAGGCGGTAGCGGGTGCGGCGGGCGTGAACCAGCGCGCCCAGCGTGGCCGAGGCCGAAACGTGCTCGCCGTCGTGCAGGGCGTACTCGATGAAGTAGGACGGCGCCAGGCTCGCCAGGCGCAGGGCCCGCGAGCGCTCCAACTCGTCCTTCATCGCCCGGAGGATAACGTCCTCGGGCTCTTTGGGCGCCTGCGCCCCCGGCAGCAGCCCCGCCACCAGGCACAAGCTACCAGCTACCAGCCTGAGGAGCCGTGAAAAAATCCTGGGGACACGCCTTTGCCGGCAGGCAAGGGGTGGGTTCGAGGTACTCCGCCCGGAGTGTCCCCGGATCGTTTCACACCTCCTGAGTCTCATGGCTTGCCTCCCTCCTCGGCCACGGGCATGGGCAGCAGGGGCGGCCGCTCGAGCGACTTCTCCTTCCTCTGGATCTCGATCTGGGACACCAGGATGGCCGGTGAGATTGCCGCCACCGGCAGATTGCCGGATTCGGCGCCGCAGTAGCCGTTGAACACCTCGGGCGCGTCGGCGGTGGCCAGGATCTTCTCGAGGCTGGCCAGCGGCGTGCCGACCAGATCGGCCCCGCGGACCAGCTCGTCCGGGCGGCCGTCCACGTACACCCGGTAGAGCAGCACGGGAATGACCCGGTAGGCCTGGATCTGCGGCCGCGCGGTGGTGGTGTAGCCCCCGGTCACCTGCCGGAACAACAACCCGTAGGGTTTGTTCTGCCGCTGGGCCTCCTCGATCAGCAGTTGCCGCAGGCGGGCGTCGGAGAGGCGCTGGGAGGACTCGACCACCAGGTTGGACTGGCGCGCCACCACCTCGAAGCCGGGGGCGCGGCGCCCGTGGCCGTTGGAGCGAGGGAAGCCCTTGAGCGGGGAGCGCGACATGAGGAAGGCCTTGAGCACGCCTTTGTCCACCACGACCACCGGCTGGGCCTTGACGCCCTCGTCGTCGTACTGATACCAGCCGTTGAGCGCCACCTCACCCGCCTTGCGCCGGGTGGGATCGTAGGTCACCGAGAGGAACTCCGGCAGCACCCGCTGGCCCACACTCTTCGAGAAGGTCTGGCCCTCGGCAGGGTCGCGCTGGCGGTGGCCCTCGATGCGGTGCCCGAAGATTTCGTGGAACATGACGGCGGCGGCGCGGCCGGAGAGGACGGCGGGCCCGGCGCAAGGCTCGACGACCGGCGCGTGCAGCAGGGCGGTGAGGTCCTTGGCCAGGCGCTCGATGGCGGCCAGCACCACGGCGTCCTTGGGCGGAGCGGTGGTGTCCGGCAGCTCAATGGTCTCGTTCAGCACCAGATCCATGCCGTCGGCCGCCTTGGCGCGGGCCATCAGGTGGATTTCGGCGAACAGGCGCCCGTGCTGGAGGCGCGTGCCCTCGGTGTTGACCAGGACCTTGGTTTCGCGCCGCGCGACGACGCTCACCTGCGAAGTGATGATGGAGCGGTGGCTGGAGAATTCCGCCGACCAGTTTCGCAAGCGCGCCGCCCAGTCCTCGGCGGGGAAGTGGAGGCGCGGCGGCGTGTCGGCGTAGACGGCAGGCTCCTCCTTCGAGAAATCGCCGGAGTCGTCCTCCTCGGCCACCTTGATCTCGCGGCTGGTGCGGATCTTGATCAGAGCCTCGGCGGCCTGGCGGTAGACGCGGTCGGTCTCCAGCCACACGGGGCGCTGGATGGCGGCCGGGCGGTCCTCGAGGGGCAAGGGAATGCGCCCGGCGAAGCGCGCGCGCTCGCCCGCCAGCGGGTGGTAGTTGTCCAGCTTGTGGCTGCCCACGCGCACGGTGACATCCAGGACCCGGCTGCGGTCGCAACTGTTGGCTTTGAGCGCGCCCAGGCTGGCGGCGGCGAAGCAGCCTTCCAGTTCGCTGACCGAGTAGGCGATGAAGTACGGCGCCGGGTCAGCCTTCTGTTTGAGCACAGTAAAGTTGCGCTCGAGT
This sequence comes from uncultured Solibacteraceae bacterium, assembly GCA_964541065.1. Taxonomy (GTDB): domain Bacteria; phylum Acidobacteriota; class Terriglobia; order Bryobacterales; family Bryobacteraceae; genus VFZS01. The sequence continues at coordinate 2,490 of CAZIRH010000197.1, read as the reverse complement.
TCCTGGGCCAGAATCGGGATCAAGGGCGGGGTCTGGGCCGCAGCGACGGAAACCGCAAGCGTCGCTGCCGCGCTGAGAATGAGCCGCAGCACGCCCTCAGCATAGCATGCAGACGGCGGTTGGCAGCGGCCCTCCGGCAGGCTCCTCAGAAATGGGTGACTATTCCCACTGTTCTGCTACAATCGGCAGGCAGCGCTATGCGCAAGCTGCCCCGCGATTGGATGACGGCCCGCCAGCGAATCGAGGCCACCCTGCGGGGGGAACTGCCCGATCGGGTTCCCATCTTCGATCTGATCCAGCACATCCCTCTGGTGGAGTACGTCACTGGCGAGAAGGTCGCGCCTGCGAACGCCCTCGACCTGGTCTGCCGGACCATAGGCGAGCGGCTGGACATCACGCGGGGGATCTCGGCCCCCGCGGAGGAGAAGATCGTCCGTCACGAGGACGGTTTTGTCTACAAGCAGGAATGGTGGACCACCTGGCTCATCGAGCGGCCCTTCCAGGACGTGACAGGCTTGCTCGACTACATTCCCGGAAATATCGAGCAGATCTACAGCCGGAAGCCGGGCGACATGTGGACCTTCGCCGGCCGCAGCAACGTGTGGGGGCACGCGACGAGATCCCCGCGGGAGCAGTTTCTGGAGTTGCAGGAAAAGGTGGGCGACAACACGGTCCTGTTTCCCTTCGAGAGTCCCGTGGGGCTGGACACCGCGCACATACGCGCCGGCCTGGAGCTTTTTGTTTACGCCTATGCCGAGAATCCGCAATTGGTCTCCGACTGGCTGGAGGCGCTGAACTGGGCGGAGATCGAGCGGGTGCACGAATGCGCCGACGCGGCGCTGGCGCCGGTGGCCCTGGTGTATGCCGACCTGGCGGACAAGAACCAGCCCCTGTTCTCGCCCCGCTTCCTGCGGCGCGAGTTCTTTCCCCGGTTGCGCAAACTGGTGGAGGCCTGGCACTCGCACGGCGTCAGGGTGATCTATCATTCGGACGGCAACTTGTGGCCGCTGTTGGAGGACTACAAAGCCGCCGGCGTGGAGGGCATCAATCCGCTGGAGCCGCTGTCGAACATGTACTGCGGCCGCGTGCGCCAGAGCTATCCCGACTGGATTCTGATGGGCGGCATGGATGCCAGCCAGTTGCTCCCCTTCGCCAGTGAAGCCGGGGTCCGGGCGATGGTGCGCAGGTCGATTGATGAGGCAGGTGCGCAAGGGCGGTTGTGGCTCGGCTCCAGCACGGAGATACATCCGGCGGTGAAGCTGGAGAATGCGCTGGCGATGTGGGACGAGATCGAGAGGTACGGCTACTACGTGTAGTCAGTGATCGGCTCGGGGCCTGCCTGAAGCCGGCATCTTCGGCAGATCCACCAGCTCCCACCGCAGGGGGCAGAATTCCGCCAGGCGGGCGAAGTCACGCCGGTTGGTGGTCAGCAGGGTAAGGCCCTGACGGGCTGCCACCGTGGCGATCAGGGCGTCATTGGTGAGGCGGCCTGCTCTCCCGGCGCGGCAACGCTCCAATGTAGAGGGAACTGTCCAGCAGCGTCGCGCGCATCAGGTTTTCAGCTTGCCGTAAACGTCTCGGACGCGGATGCCGCTCCGGGCGAAGCGCGTATGGGCGGCGCGGACCAGCCGGTCGTGCACCTGCGCCGATGAACATCGCCGTCCCACCATCAGCTCGCTGGGGCCAGCCAGCTTGATCCGGCGGATCTCTGTGAAGCCGGCCTGGGCGAGCCAGGCGGCGTATTCGGGCTCGCTGTAGCTGGCGCCTGCTCGCGTACCCACCAGCATGTTCAGCGAAAACAGCACGCCCACGCGTGGCGCCGTCTTGTCCGGCGCCAGCACGAAGTCTTGAATGACGAGCCGGCCTCCGGGCCGGAGCGCGGCGCGGCAGCGCTTGAGCAGGCGCAGGTTCTCCTGCGGCCCCAGCATGTGGCAGATCGAGGAGAGCAGCACCAGATCGTAGCCGCGGCCGAAGCGGTCGCGGCGCAGATCGCCCACGCGGGTCTTGACCCGGTCGGAGAGGCCGGCCCGGGCGATGTGGCCTTCGGCAATGCGCACCACGCGGGGCAGATCGAGAATCACCGCGCGGAGCTGGGGGCGTGCCTGAGCGAAGGCGATGGCGTAGGCGCCCGAGCCCCCGCCCACGTCGAGCAGCCGGTTGACTCCCTGGACGCCCACGGCCTTGACCACGCGCGGGGCGCGCTGGAAAGAGTTGGCGTGCATGGCGGCGATGAAGGCCTCGGTCCACTTCGGCTCGCGGTCCTCGGGCTCCTGGTAGGCGACGGCCGCGCCTGCCTTGACGCAGTCGGTCAGCGTGGACCAGCGGTCCCACATATGGACGGTGTGCAGCATGGCCGCCCGGGTGTCCTCCGGGGAGCCCGCGGTGAGGAACCGCCCGGCCAGCGGGCCGTTGCGGAACACGCCCCTCTGCTTGGCCAGCAGGCCCAGCGCCACCAGAGCGTTCAGGAGCATCTCGGTGGCCCGGGGGTCG
>CAZIRH010000196.1:0-8781 GCA_964541065.1 uncultured Solibacteraceae bacterium | reverse complement strand
CTCGAACAGGTCCCGGAAGCGCTCGTAGCCCCGGGGATCATTCTTGCGGGTCACCTGGAGCAGCAATCTCTCCAGCATGTCCAGGCTGCGCAGGGAGTGGCGCGCGATAGTGTAGGCCAGCCGGGCGCGCAGCATGACGAACTGGTGCTGCCGCTCGTGATCGGGGGCGCGGCAGGCGCGGCGCACCGCGTTGTAGAGGCGGCGCAGTTGGCTCCTGGTGCCGGAATCCATGTCGCGCATGCGGCTGACCACGCCGTGGGCCTGGTTGTCCAGGTACAGGCTGTCGGCGATCAGCTTCTCCAGATCGATCTCGGGCGGGCCTTCCATCCGCCCGCGTTCGCCGCGCCGATCCTCGGATCGCCCGAAGCCTTCGCGCGGGCCTCCCTCGCGGGGGGGGCGCCCTTCACGGGGCGGACGTCCCTCGCGGTTCCTGGTCTCGTGCTGTGTCTCCGCCATCTGTCAAACCTCGGTGTACAATCTGGCCCACTCCAGCGCCACCAGCCCGGCGGGGCGCAGCTTCACCCGGGCGGTGCTCTTGCCCATCATCTCACTGGACAGGTGTGCGCGCAGCTTCTGCGACTCGCGATCCCGGGCCCCGGCGAGCAGGCGGTTGAGGCGGCGCTGGAACTGCCAGGGCTTTTGGAAACGTTCCTCGGCGGCGGACCACCCGCCGACGCCCTGCCGGTAGAACGCGGCCAGCTCGTGCAGGAACTGGCGCGGGGAGCCCAGCTCGCTGACCATCCAGGCCAGGGTGTCCTTGAGCTCGGCGGCGTCGGCCAACTGCCTCCATTCGAGCGTCCGGCCCAGCACGTGGATGCAATCTTTGTCCGCGGCCTTGGCCTCCTCCAGACGTTGCCCGGCTTCCTCCAGAACCGAGGCCAGCGGGACATCCACTTCGGCGGCCAGCGCCACGGCCATCGAAATGGTCTTGCCCTCGGGCCCCGGGAAATCCTTCAGGTTTTCTTCCGTGAAGCGGTGGAACAGGCGCTCGATCTCGCGGGCCAGGGGGATCAGCGCGTCCCAGGCGCCGCACAAGGCGAAGTCGTCGCCCCCGGAATGCAGGACCGTCACCTTGCGCCAGAACTCGGGCTGCGAGCAGAGCACCTCCAGCTCGCCGGCGAAGAACTGCTTGTACAGCACCGAGAGCCGGACGTGGTCCTCGATGGTTTGCAGGCGGCGCAGCCGGATGCGCAGGTTGTCCACGTCGCCGCGCAGGACGCCCCAGATGGGACGCCCCTGGGCCCGGCCGGCCAGCGCGGCCAGTTCGGCGGGCCGCGCACCGTCCTCGCTGGCCGCGGCGTGGCGGGCCAGCGGGATGTCGTCGCCGCCGCGTCCGGGGATCAGGCTCCAGATGTGCTTGCCCTCCCCCAGCACGATGGTGGCGGGCGCCTCCGGCGACCAGCTCACGCGCTCGGCTTGCCAGAGCTTCAGGCCCAACTGCCCGGCGAAGTAGGTGTCGGCAGGCGGCGCGGGCTCGCCAAAGGGCTGGAACGTCTCCCCGCAGATGCCGGCGGCCGCTGCCCCGGCTTGGCGGTCGAATTCGTCGGTCAGGCGCTTGCGAACCACGCTCCACTCGCCCAGATTCTCCGTCACGGCACAGATCAGCCGCAAGTGCCCGCCGCTGAGCTCCTGCATGGCGCCTCCGGCGGCGCTCAGAAACTCTCGGGCCGCCTGCCGCAATTCCTCCGGCAGCACCAGCAGGAACTGCCCGCCGCCGCTCGAGCCCAGCAGCACGCGGGCCAGGCCGAACTCGGCCAGCAGCGCGCGGGGGAGCACTTCGCTGAGCAGCGTTACCCAGTGGGAGCGACCCAGCAGGGCCAAGTCATCCGGAGGTCCACCCCCGCTTCCCGCCGACAGGAGAAACTCCTCGAGGTTGGCAAGCTTCCCGTGCAGCAGGATTTGGACGGACATGACGACCCAAGACCCTTCGGAATGGCTTAGTCTACCACAGCCGGGGGGGGAAACTACAGCTACCCGATCCCCGTGGACGTGCCAGCGGGCAGGGATCAGTGCGGCGCGCGCGGCCCCATTTCCGGTTGCACGAGTGGCCGGCGACCTTCTCGTTGGGCGACACTTGACTCAGGAGAGCGGCAGAGATGACCGCAGCTTTGAGATCGTGGTGGCGCAATTGCGCCGTGGAAGCCGATTCGGAGATTCTGGACATCGATCGGCTGGAGGAGGCGATCGCTCCCATGGCACCGCGGGTGTCCAGGATTCGAGAACTCATCTCGACTCTGGAATTGTGCCATCACAAGGGCGAGCGCTGGGTCCACAACATCATCGAGGCGATCGGCCTGGGAGAGACAGGAAAAGGACTGGGCACGCGCCCGCCAGGGCAAAGTCACCCTGCCGAAGAAGTATGGCAGACTGCTTGCGCCGCCCTGTCGGCGTGGTGCGCAGGATGTCCCAGCCCGTCGGTGGATTTGTCCGTGGGGGCGGTCCCGGCTTCGCGACTGCTCGCTTGCCTGGGGGAGCGCTCCCCGTTGAAAGAGTGGCAGGTCCAAAGGGTGATTGAGAGAATCCGGAGCTCAATCCATTGGCCGCTGTCGCGCGACGCCCCCGCAACGCAGTATGTGTGGATGCTCTATAGCGGAGGCGAGTACGAATCGGCCTACCGCAGCCAGTGCCCCGAACACTACAAGGAACACGAAGATTTCTGGCTGGCCACGGTTCGGACGATTGTTCACGACACTGAGAACGGGAATCAGGCGGCGCTATCGTTGGGCCTGGCCATAGACATGCTTTGGCCATGCCACTGGAGGTTTGTGGAGAATCTTCAGATTGTGCTGGAGGCGATTGGCGGGAAGCTCACGCCGGACCAACCGTTCGCGGCCTGCGGCAGGAACATAACGTTGTTGCCCATTCGCGACCGGATGGAGGTTGTTTCCCGAACGCTGCGAGCCTTCTGTGGCCGCTCGGAAACAGACACGGAGGTGGACAGACGAGTGCTGGCCCGGCTTGGAGAGCCAACAGAGGTAAGTAAATGGCTGGCCGCCTCCCTGGACAAGACAATAAGGCTCCAGTTGAATCCGCCAGCCGAGCTGCGGGCGTTGTCGGCCTTGACCGGGCCTGCCTGGATTCGAGAGTGACGCCCCTGTCGGCGGGCGCGGACGCGCAGCTTCTTGCCCGGGTCGGTGAGCGTCGCAGCCTTCTGGCATGTGCTCCCGGCACCGACGGTGTACGATGGGAAGTGCAGCCTTACGTGGGAGGACCACAATGTCTCCGCAGGCGTTGACGTCGCCCGAGAAAGTCGAGGTGAACCGCTCGGAACTGCGGCGCAAGCAAAGCGCAGTGTTCCGCCGGGCCAGGGGCCGGACTGTCGTGGCCATAACGAGTGCTCGGAGCGGCCGAGTCAAGTATCTCCTGGATGAGCGTTATCTCGAAGAGCTGTGGCGGAATCTGAGAGCGGCCATCGAGACCTTGGAGACCCTCAAGGATCGGAAGTTGCTGAGGCGGCTGCTGCGGGCTTCCAAGGGGTTGGATGAAGACGTGGAGCGCGGCAGGTTGCACTCCCTGGATGAGGCGTTGGGAGCGGACTGAGTGTTCGCCGTTTGCTTTACGGACGGCGCGGTCAGAGATGTCAAGGCGCTCCCCAAGGCCGCGCGGAACTCTCTCCGCAAAGCCATAATGCAAACACTGGCAACTGACCCCGCCCGACATTCAATCGAACTCAAACCTCCCCTGGAGCAGTTCCGCAGCTTTCATTGGCGGCAGTACCGGGTGGTGTTCAAGCTCTACCCAGGCCGCCGGATGGTAGCGGTTGTCGGCCTGGGTGAGCGCGCCGCTCAATCCGGGTCGAACGTCTACCGCCGCCTGGAAGCACTGGCCCGGCAGGGCAGGCTGGCGACGTTCTGAGCACGCTGCCCGGTCGCCCTACGCGGCCGTGAACGCTCAGAACCCGCCGCGGGGCCCATAGCCGGGACGGGCGCGGACGGCGCCCGTTCTGAAGCAGGGCGCAGGGCGTGGCATGCGAAGCGGTGCGGGGCAACTGGACTTAGTCCAGGCCTTAGGGTATAATGGCTGTGTGAATGTCAACATCCACCAGGCAAAAACCAACCTGTCGAAGCTCCTGGAAAGGGTTGCCCTGGGGGAGGAGATTGTCATCGCGAAGGCTGGCAAGCCGGTAGCGCGGCTGGTGCCGGTTGATAGGCCGGTGGTTAGGCGCGTGCTCGGGACCGCTAAGGGAGATTTCGTAGTGCCGGACGATTTCGACGCGCCTCTGCCCGAAGAGGTCCTGGCGGAATTCTTCAAATGAGGGTTCTGCTCGACACGCATGCCTTTCTCTGGGCGATCACCGCGGATGAGCGGCTGTCGGCGGCAGCGCAGCGCATTTTTCTCGGCGGAGGCAACACGCTCCTCCTCAGCGCCGCCAGTCTGTGGGAGATCGCGATCAAGGTGCGGATCGGCAAACTGCCCTTGCCGCCGCCCGCAAACCGATATCTCCGTGAGCAGTTGGCGCGTAACGCGATCGAGGTGCTGCCAATCGGGGCGTCGCATGTGCTGCGGCTCTTTGAACTGCCGGACATCCACCGCGATCCATTCGACAGGCTGCTGGTGGCGCAGTGTCAGGTGGAGGCTCTCCCGCTGGTCACGGGGGACGCTCAACTGCGGCAGTACGCGGTCGAGATTCTCTGGTAGGCCGGCGCCAATCAGAACCCGCGGCTGGGCCTATAGCCCGGGCGGGCGCGGACGCGCAGCCGCTTGCCCGGGTCGGAGGTGATCTCGACGGTGATCTTGCGGAAGCCCTCGTTGGGATTGGGTGCCGGGTAGTAGGTGATGGTGTAGGAGTTGCCCAGATCCTCGCGGATGGACTCGAAGGCCTCGACCTGCTTCTGCCAGGTCTTGGCCCAGTAGGCGCGACCGCCGGTGCGCCCGCTGATGCGGCGGAAGACGGCGCTGGAGATGGGGTCCTTGTTCACGTCGTTGGTGGAGATGACGTAGATGGGAATGCCCTCGTCCTCGGCCACCGCGCGCACGTCGTCGGGGGCCACCACGCTGGCGTTGTCGGGGCCGTTCGAGAACACGATCACCACCTTGCGGCCGGGGACCTTGGCGGCGTCGCGCAGCGTCAGCAGCAGGGTGTTGTAGAGGGCGGCGTCATCGCCGGCCACCGCCTTGCGCAGGCCGAAGATGGCCTCGTTGCGGTCCAGGCTGAGCGGGGCCGCCCGCGAGAGATTGCGGCTGAAGGTGTAGACGGCCACCGAGTCGGCGCGGTCCAGGCCGCGCACGAAGTCGGCGATGGCGTCGGAGGCGTAGACGAAGCCGCGGTACATGTAGTTGCTGGTGTCGAAGAGGACGAACACGTTGGTGCCCACGAAGGCGTCCGCCTGCGGGGCCTGCCCGGGCTTGGCTCCGGCGGGCTTGGCGGAGGCCACCAGCGGGCGGGTGGAGCCGTCTTCGAGCACCTGGAGTGGCGGCTTGCTGCCCTCGGCGAAGGTGGCGATCCGCTCGACGATGCCGTCCTCGAGGATGCGGAAATCGCTGGGCTTGAGGCCCGTCACGTACCGCCCCTTACTGTCGGTGATCGTGAAGGTCAGCACCACCATGTCCACCTTCACCCGAAAGACGGGGCGCTTCTCCTCCTGGGCGCACACACCCGCGGCGAGCAGCGCAGCGAGCGCTGCGGCGATCGAAAACCTGGCGGCGAGCTTCACAACTTCCTCCTGCCTGCTCTCACAACGAGGCCTTCGGCTCGGCCTCCATCTGCACGCGCAGCTTCAACCTGTAATCTTCGCCTACCAGCCGCAGCGAGCGCAGCAGGGCGGGCCAGTCTTCCAGATGCGTGGCGAAGATGCGTTCCATGGTCTTCTGGGTCAGCTCCGGAATGAGCACGTTGAGCTGCGCGGGCGGCACATGCACCGCGTCGGCCAGGGCGGCCCAGTACAGCAGCGGCGACTCCCAGCTCTCGGCCATGATCCGACTGGAGTAGCCCATGAGCGTGGGGAAGGTCCTCAGCAGCAGCAGCTCCGGCCGGTAGGAATTGGTGAGCGTGGGCTTGGGTGTGCCGAAGGCGCGCGAGATGGCGCGGTAGCTGACCTGCTCGGTGGATTCCCGCTCCAGCCTGCGGATCTCCTCGGCCAGCGGCCCGGTGGCGGTCTTGGCGCGCCGCAAGGTCTCGGCGGCCAGCACGAACATCTCGGCCGGCGTGGTAGCTTCCAGCGCCGCGTGTACCTCTCCCTGCTCCAGCAGGCGGGCCACCTGCCAGGCGCGCGCCGGGGCCGACTGGCGCTCCAGGAGCTCGGTGACCTCGCGGCGCCGCCGCGGGTCCAGGGCCGCCTCTGCCAGCAGGGACTCCGCGTACCGCATGTGCAACCCCACCCAGTGCAACTGTGCCGGCGTGACGTTCCACCAGCGCGGGATCTTGGCGCTCAGGATCATCTGCGGAACGAGGTCGCCCCAGATCAGCGCCTGCTCGCGCGTGGGCACCATGAAATTCTGCTCGGCCTCGGCCAGCGCGTAAGGCAAGCCGGCCAGCGAACCCATCAGGCGGCCGCCGCCGCTGGAGGGCCAGCCGGTGCCCAGTACTTCGGTCATGCGCCAGGTCTGCGTGTTGCTCTGCATTCCCAGGAAATCGTGGCTGCGCACGAACACCGGGTTGGCCAGCAAGAGCTGGGCACCGGGGGGAGCGTAGTGCACGTAGTTGAGCCCCACCAGCGAGTCGCGCAGGAAGGGGGCCAGCAGCCCGCGCACGTCGCGGAGCCTTTCGGCATCGGAGGCGGCGCGTTCGATGGTGGCCCGCAGGTTGAGCTTGCGTTGCGTCTCCAGGTGCCGCTCCGTCCAGTACCCGAAGGCGAAGGCGTTCTTCTCGACGCCGGTGAGGCTGGTGCGGGGGAGCTGGATCTCGGTCACCCGGGCGGCCAGCCGGTTGACCAGTGCGGGATTCAGCCGCTCGCCGCGCGTCAGGCTCTCCAGGTGATCGGCCAGCTCGAACAGCACGTTCAGCGACAGGAGCCGCTGCGCCTCGAAGATCCGGATCATCTCCTCGATCACGCGGTTGCGCCACTCCGATTCGGCCGGGCCCTCCCCGCCGGCCAGCAGCGCCATGAGCCGGTCCTGGGCGCGCACGTTCTCCGGCGAGCGCGTCGCCTTCAACAGCAGACGCACGCCGGCGCGGCCGCTGTCGAATAACTCGCGATTGTTGCGCACCTTGGCGAAGCCCGATACGATGCCCGCCAGCGCCTGGTCGGCGTCCTCTCCCCGGATCGAACCCTGGCGGCAGAAGATCTGCCACAGCCCAATGAGCGCCTGCATCGTCCCGGCGGTATCCGCGCGCAATTGCAGGTCGCCGACGCGGCCGATGGCCTGCGCGGTGTCCAGGAACTGAAGGATGGTCTGATCACGCAGCGCCGGCGATTCGGCCAGAATCGGGTACTGGGCGCCGTAGGAGCGGTAGTCGCGCGCCAGCCGGTCGACCGTGGCGGCCTCCAGCGGCTGGGCCCGGTCGCGGTTCAAGTCGCTCAGCGTCATGAAGATCTTGAGCGGCTCGTTCTCGACCGCCTTGCGGCACAGGGCGAAGAGGGCCTCGACGACGTCGTCGGGTTCCTTCCAGGTGGTCGCCAGGCGGGTCAGCCGGCCGTCGTACCTGCCGTGCGGGTGCCGGATGAAGAGGTTCCTCCAGACTTCCAGGCTGCCGGGGATGTGCGGCCGGCCGTCGGCCTCCAGGCGCAGCCGGGCCGTCAGCAGCAGCATGTCGGTGTTGGCACGGAAGACGGGCCGGGCCGGCCCGGGGCTGGTGACGCGCCCGCGCACCGCCATGTAGAACCGCTTCATGCGCGCCGGCTCGGTGAGGTAGTCCTTGAGGGGTCCCTCGATGCGGGCCAGCGCGTCGAAGAAGCTGGCCATCCAGCCGTCGTCCCGGGCGATGAGGCGCTCGTAGAAGTTGGCGCCGTGGTCCGGGGAGGTGCCCACCAGATCCGCCCACATGGCGGCCGAGCGGGGCCCGCCGGGCACCGCGGCCCTGCCGCCGCGGATGGCGAACATGCCGCCGTAGAAATCCAGCACGTGAGCGAAGGCCCGCAGGCGTTGCGGCGAGACGACGCGCTTCAGTTCGTCGGCGGTTTCCCGGTCCAACTTCGACATGCCCAGGTAGAACCGGCACACCAGCGGATCGCCCAGGAACACGTCGATGAACTCGCCGGCTTGCTTCTCTCTGGCCGTCAGCCAATAGTCCGGACCGTACAGCGCAAACACGCGGGTGGGTTTGTACTCGTAGCTGAAGGGACGGTTGGTGCGCAGAGCCTGCTCCAGCTCGGCCAGGGGGAAGCCGGAGTCGATGGTGAGGAAGGCGCGGGTGGCGTTGACGGTCTCCAGCACCACCTCGCCTCCGCAGCTTCCGCGCATGCGGTAGCCCAGGACGCGCAGCAGGTCAGCGACCTGCGGCGATTCGCAGGTCTCGATCCGGATCACCTGCGCGCGGCCGGCCAGCCGGGCCAGTTCCCGGGCCTGCGACAGGTAGCGGGTGAGCAGCTTCATGTACTCGGTGGGTTCGAGAGCCTCGCCGCCCGTGGAAGCCTGGTAGCCGTTGGTGACCACGTTCCGGGCCAGCGCGGGCAGCAGATCGGCGGCCGTGACGTCCTGGGAGACGGCGGCCATCCGCGCGAAGGAGCTCAGCGGTCCTGGGAGCTCGATGGCCTGCCCGGTTTCGGCAGGTGCAGCGGGCGCGGGCAGCGCCGCGGGGCACCCGCCTCCGGCCGCCCGGCACTCCGCCAGGTGCGCGGCGGCGGCGGCGCGGTCCCCATCGATCAGGGCCAGCTCCGCCAGCCGGGCCGCGATGCGCGCGCG
>CAZIRH010000195.1:0-8801 GCA_964541065.1 uncultured Solibacteraceae bacterium | reverse complement strand
GATGACCAGCGTGTACAGCGCCAGGGACTCGATCAGCGCCAGGCCCAGAATGAGAAAGAAGCGGATGGCCGCCGCCGCGCCCGGATTCCGCGCCGTGCCCTCGCAGGCTGCCGCCACCGCCTTGGCCTGCGCCAGGCCGCAGACGGCCGAAGCGATCGCCATGGCGAAGCCCGAAGTGATCCAGACCCACTGCCGGCTGCCGGCCGGGGCGCCTGCCTCCTCCGCCGCGAACAGCGGGGTCGCCAGCGCCAGCAGCGCCAGCATCAACAACACGCGCTTTGCGTTCATGGTTCTTCTCCTTGCCTTATGATGTCGCCTCCCGGAGGTGGTTCCCGTCATCCTCTTGCAGCCGGGCTCACGCGGAAGGCGGATTAGGCCCGCATCAGTGCTCGCGTTCGACCGCGCCGGCCACGTACACCATGGTCAGCAGGGCGAAGATAAAGGCCTGTAAGAAAGCTACGAAGACATGCAGCCCCATGAAGGCCACCGGGACAACCAGGGGCGCGATGCCGATGAATGCCAGCGTCACCTGCTCGCCCGCGTACATGTTGGCGTAGAGCCGGATGGTGAGCGACAGCGGCCGCGACAGGTGGCTGATCACCTCGATGGGCACCATCAGCGGGGCCAGCAGGGGCATCGGCCCGGCGAAGTGCTTCAGGTACCGGCCCAGGCCCTGCGCGCGGAAGCCCATCAGATTGTAGTAGACGAAGGTCGCCAGCGCGCAGCCCAGCGGCACCGCGGCGAACATGGTGGGCGACTCGAACGTGGGAATGACTCCCAGCAGGTTCGAGAACAGGATGAAGAAGAAGATCGTTCCGAAGTAGCCCATGTAAGCGTGGCCGTGCGGCCCCACTACTTCCTCGGCGGTGTTGCGTAGGAAGACGTAGATGATCTCGAAGCAATGCTGGATCTTGCCCGGGCGATCCACCGAGAGGCGCGGCCGCAGCAGCGCAAACGCCACGATGACCACCAGCGCCACCAGGATCTCCATGGCGACGAAGTTGGCCCAGGGCCGGGCCGGGTTCTCGGCGCGCAGGCCCACCCAGGAGAGGAAGGCGTTGCCCAGCCCTCCGAGATGGTCGTTCAGCAGGGCCGTCAACCAGAGCTCATGTTCGTGCATACGTCAGCTCGTAGACGATCTCCACCATGATCGCGACCGCGGGGACGAACAGACCGAGAAGAATCGCTGTCAGGCTCAACCCGACGAACCTCACTATAACATACCCGGCCGCCCCCAGCAGGAGATAGCGCGTAGCCAGCACCAGCAGCAGCCATTTGCCCGGTCGGCGCCCGCCGGGCGCCAGGCCCTCGACCATCCGGTGCAACCACACGAAGTTCAGGTACGAGCCCGCCGCACCGGCGGCAAAGCCTGCTCCCCAGCGCCAGCCCTTGAGCGCCAGGGCCGCCAGTGTGCCCGCCCCCGCCAGAATGAGCGCGCCGTGGAGGATCCGCCGCAGCGCCCGCTCGACGAACACCGCTTCAGCTTCCACCGTCGCCCGTGCCTTTCTGCACTTCCCGGATCAGCTCAATGAACCCGCCCGCGATCCCCAGCAGCAGAAACACCACATATAGGAAATCGGTATGGAACAGCCGGTCCAATAGGTGGCCGATCAGGTACCCGGCAAAAGTCGCGGCCGGCAGGGTGAAGGCCAGCGAGGTGTGCCGTCCGATCTGTGCCCATCGGTTGTTGTTGCGGTCCATGGCTGAAGATTGGAGGCTCCTGTCACGCCCCGGACACGGTTTCCCAGGTGAGGCCCAGGCGGGGCGCCGCATAGCCGATCTCCCTGAGGTAGTCTCCGTAGACCATGACCCAGTGGGAGTCCCGGACTTCGCTCAACAGCTTCTTCCAGTCCCCCTGGATGCGCACGTCCTGCTGGGAACGGCAGATGTCATAGAACGGGTTGCTCTCCACCACCCCTTTGATGCCGACCCAGCGGCGCGTCGCGTACTCCGGGTCAATGAAGGTCACCTCCTGGCCGGGAGGGACCTCCACCTTGGGCGCGGCGCCGTACTCGGATTCGTAGTGGGTCAGGACGCGTACGGGCTCGTAGCGCGCGCCATTCATGCGGCGCGGTGCCGTGCAATGCGCGCAGGTCACCACCCCGCCGTGCGGAAACGTCGAGTTGTGGAGGAAGACCGGCTGGCCTGCGATGTAGCGGAGCAGAATGCCCGCCGGAATGATGACGAAATCGGATTCGCAGAAGGCGGGCCAGCCCTCGTCGTTGAGCAGGCTCAGTGAGAGGCACGCCGTGGTCTCGGCCATGGGCAGGATCGTCCCCATGCAGCGATTGATGGTGAACGCTGCCGCGCCGTGTTCCTGGATCAGTTCCTTGAAGATCCCGTAGAGCAGGAACGCGTTCACCACGAACTTCCGCTCGGTTTCGAGCGTGGTACGCGGCAGGGCCAGATACCGCCGGGCCCACTGCTCGGCGCGGGACACCCGAGCGGGATCCTTCAGCGCGTCGCGGATGCGCGGGCTGAAGTCGTCGTAAGTGACCTCGACGATGTCCAGCTTGAAGCGTTCCCGGGCCACCTGCGGCGCCTCCGGCGCGTATTTGCCCTGGGCTCCCCCCAGGGCCACGATCTTCGCGCCCAGGAAGTTCTTCACCCCATAGAGCGCGCGCAGCCGCCACAGCAGTTCCGCGCCCTCGTCCACGACCACGTCATGGACGGACAGGCGCGGCGCGTCGGCGGGCGTCGCCGGCGCCGCTTGGGCACGGTCCGGTCTGAGGTAGCGGACGCTGAGCGCCTCATACCAGTAGTAGACCGGGCCGGAACGGTGCCGCACGAAGACGATGGCGTGGCCCTGGTCGGGGAGCGATGCCCGCAGCAGCGCGCCGGAACCGGTCGCGGGATAGAGAATGGTCACGTCGCCGTCGGGACTCCGTACGCCGGCGGCCGCCTCGACGCTGCTGACCCTGGCGACGGGGAGCACTTCGAGGGGAAACTCCGCCCGACCCGCGAGCGACTTCAGCTCTCCAGTGATCCGGTTCACTTCCTCCGCGGCGCTCTGTTCGGTCTGGATTCCGCCCCAGGATTTCCAGGAAGTGGCCTCCCTGCGCTTGGGCAACTGATACATGAGGACCGGCTGCACCCGCAGCGGCCTCCCGCGGGTGGTGAAAGGCCTCTCCGGATCCCAGAGGTTCTGCTGCCAGGCGACCTGGTTCGCCGAGGCCGGCGCGTGGGTGGGCAAGGCAGCAGCGCCCGCGGCCGCCAGTTCCACAAACTCCCTGCGACTCAGATCATGACAGCACATGGCGAAGGGAGCCAGGCGCCCCGGCGGACACTAGAACACGTACTTCAGCGCGAACTGCAACTCGCGCATGGTACCCATACTGCGAATCACGCCGAAGTTCGGGCCCGGGTTGGCAGGGTCCCGGCTGCCCCAGTTGATGGTGGGACCTCCCAGGTTGGGGTGATTCGGGAAGTTGAAAGCCTCGAACCGGAACTGAACCTGGTGAGCTTCGTGTATGGGGAAGTTCTTGATGGTGGAGAAGTCCCAGGAGATTGTAGTGGGCCCCATCAGCCGGTTGCGGGTCATGTTGCCGAAGTTGCCGGGCGACGGCGGCACGAAGGCCTTCACGTTGAACCACTGGTTGGAGCTCCGCTGCCCTTTCGGCAGGTAGGCATCCTGGCCGGTCACGTTGAGCCGGTTTTCGCCGTATAAGCCGGTGCCGGGAATATCCCATCCCGGCTGGAGGTTCAAGGGCCGCCCGGATTGGGTGGTGATGATGGAGCCGACCTGCCAGCCGCCCACCACCTGGTTGGCCAAGCCGCCCCGGTTGGCCAGCTTCTTGCCCTTGCCGAAGGGCATCTCGTACAGGATTGACGTGACGAAGCGGTGCGGCGTGTTGAAAGCCGAGTAGCCTTTGTCGCACCTCAGGCACAGGCTGTCCTGGGGGAAGATGTCCTGGTTGGTGCCGCGAATCGCGCTCGCGGTATCCAAAGCCTTCGACCAGGTGTAGCTGACCAGGAAGGTCAAGCCGGCCGACATGCGGCGGGTCAGCTTCAAGCCCAGTCCGTTATAACTGCCCATGCCTTCCGATTGGACGGTCTGGACGACCCCGAGCTCGGGGAACGGCGCGCGAGACGCATAGGTTCCGCTGGCCCCGGGCACCGGCTGATTCATGTTCTGGAGACCCTGCAAGTGCCGGCTGACCGAGCCGTTGTAGCCGACCTCCAGCACGGTCTGGGTGCCCAGTTCACGCTGGATGTTAAACAAGTACAGCATCGAGTAAGTGTTGCGCAGGTTGTACTTGACGCTCCAGAGGAAGGGGGTCGGAAGAGGCACCGGGAAGATGGCGGAGCTCAGGAAATTGTCGTAGGTGACATCCGGGATGTCCGGGTTGGCCTGCCGGGCGGCCCGGCCGCCCATGCCGCGGTTCAGGTCAAACCGGGAGTTGCCGGATTCCACCGAATAGAAGATCCCGAAGCCGGTGCGGAAGGTCCACTTGGGGTTGGGGCTGTAGGCAATTCCCAGGCGCGGCGCGAAGTCTTTGTACTCGGTCCGGACCAGGCGGTCGCCCAATCGTCCATCACGTGCCGCCTGGACATTGGGGTACCGGAATGACTTGCCCTCGTAAACGTCCCCCTTACCCACGCGCACCAGCACCGGGTGTTTGCTCATATCCGGTACGTTGGCGGTGCTCATCAGGTAGGGTGTGTGAACGCTGACTGCGTTTTGCGAGCGATCCCAATACGGCGGGTTCAGTTCGTGACGCAGACCAATGTTAATAGTCAGCCTGGGCGTGACGCGCCACGTGTCGTCGATGTAAAGGTACAGGCTGGTAGCCCGGAACTGCGCAAAGGCCAGGGCAATCGCGGCCTCGGCTTTCGACATGGTCCCCATCAGCAGATCCGCCGTCGAGTCGCCGCCGCGGCGCGTGAACGGGTTGCTGCTGTACTGCCCATTGAACTCGAACGAGCCCCGGGCGAATTCGTTGCCCTTCTGGTTGTAGCGATCGCGCCGAACCTCGCCCCCGAACCGCAAGGAGTGCTTGCCGCGAATCCAGGAGAAGTTGTCGGTCACCTGGAAAACAGCGTCATTGACGGCGAACGGGCCGCTGGAGTCGTTGCCGAATCCGCTCACGCCCACCAGGCTGGTGATACGGGGGATCCCCCAGGTGATCGGGTCCTGGGTGAGCAGGCCGGGGATGCCGAGTTCCTTGATCACGTCACGCTTGCCACTCAGCTCCAAGCCGATCAGATTGTAGAAATCGTTCACGCCAAAGCGCAGCTCATTCACCTTGGTCGGCGAGAGCACGCGCATATTCGAGAGCATGTACTGGCGGGCCCGGGTGTAGAGCGTGATGCCGTTCAGTTTGAGAGCCGAGGTGAACGTGGTCTCATCGGTCCAACTGTAGCGGCCGAACCACTGCGAGCTGCTGCTCTCGTTGAAGTCGATGCGCTGCGTGAACTGGTCCTTGTCGATGGTCCGCGGCTGGGCTTGCTGGAAGTTGTTACTGAGAACCGGAGTATTGATGTTCGGCTCCGGCCAGAATTCCAGCAGCTTCAGCGACGTGGGATGGAAGCGGCTCTTGGGGATCTGGTTGTTGGCGAAGGGACTGGCGGTCAACTGGCCGCTTACTATGGCCCTGCTGGCAGGGTCGTACAACTGGTTGGAAGGCAGCGCGTAGGAGAAGTCCCCGCCACGCATGGCGACCGTGGGAGTCGTGTAAATGCTCTGGAACATCTTGCGGTCGCGGTAGGCCTCGTAGTTCGACATGAAGAAGAGGCGATTTCTCCCGTTGAAGATCTTGGGAATCCAGACCGGACCGCCCAGCGCAAACCCGTACTGGTTCCACTTGAAGGGGGTCTTGGGCGGCCGGGTAGGAAGGAAGTCGTAGGGCCGGGCGTCCATCTTTTCGTTGCGCAGGAACTCGAACAGCGCGCCGTGGAAGTCGTTGCCCCCCGGTTTGGTGGAGACGTTGATCTGGCCGGCGGAGCGACCAAACTCGGCGGGATAGATGCCGCTCTGCACCTTGAACTCCTGCAAGACGTCGATCGACGGCAGCAGGATGTAGAGGTTGAAGTTGACGTCGGTGTTCTCGATGCCGTCCAGGGTGTAGTGATTCCAGGTGCCGCGCATGCCCGAAAGCGAGATGTTCTCGGCCGAGCGGGTGCCGCCCTGCCGGCCGGAGGTCTGCCCCGGCGTGGCAAACCCATACGTCACGTTGGGGCTGAGCGAAACCAGTTGCAGGAAGTTGCGCCCGTTGAGTGGCAACTCGACGATGCGCCGGTTTTCGATGACCGTGCCGACTGTGGCGTTTTCCGTGGTCATCAGCGCCGCGGCCCCGGTCACCTCGATGGCTTCGGCGAGCTGGCCGACCTCCAGGGTGAAGTCGATCCGCGCCGTCTGCTGGACCTGCAACTCGACGTTGCTGCGCACCATGGGACGGAACCCCCTCATCTCCACCCGGACGGAGTACATCCCGGGCACCAGCGAGGGGAACGCGTAAATGCCCGCCTGATTGGTGGTGCTGGACCGCGTGGCGCTGGTCCCCAGATTGGTGACCGTGACCGAGGCGTTGGGCACCACGGCCCCGGTGCTGTCCCTTACTTCACCGACGCTCTCGCCGAACGTCTGCGCGCAAAGCGAGCAAGCGAAAAGCAACGTCAGAAAAAGCCCCAAGCGTAGCAAACGCATCGTTAACCTCCTCAAGGATGAGGGTCGCTCAGGTACCCACATGAAGCCACCTGTGCCAGCCCAGCTCACCCTCTGCGCGAGTATACTTCAAGACTGGCAACAAGTCAACGGGCTGCGGCGAAAGGGTCACGCGCCGGGCCGCAGACCCAGGTGGTCGCGCGCGTAGTCCAGCGACTGCCGGACGTTGGCCTGCTCCAGCTCCAGGCGCGCCGGCTGGTCCATGGTCGAGCGCGCCGGCGGCGGGCCTTGCGCGGCGGCCCCGCCCGCCGTGGCCAGAAAGCTCCGGCGGTTCATAGGCTGAAGTTCCTCAGCACGCTGTCCCAAGGCTTGCGGTACGGCTTGACCAGCATGGCCGAGGCCTCCCGATCGCCGATGATTTCCTCTTTCTCGGGATCCCAGCGGAGTTTGCGGCCCAGGCGGAAAGAGATGTTGGCCAGGTGGCAGGCCACAGAGACGAAGTGGCCGTCTTCCACGTCGGCGGTGGGCCGCTGGCGGCTCTTGATGCAATCCAGGAAATTGCGGACGTGCAGATCCATGGGCTCCTCGGCAGTTCCCCGGCCCTTGCGCGCCTCGGTGCGAGGCTCGGGCTTGATGTCTGCGGGCTGAGGATGTCCCGGCGGCTTGGACCATGGCGGGATCTGCCGTTCCGGAGCGATCAGCGTATCGGGAAAGACCTCGAAACCGCCGCGCGACACGACCATACTGCCCTTGGTCCCGAAGAACTCGGTTCCCCCGCCCTGGCGTCTCCCGGCGCTGGCTTCGCGAACGGAGACCAGCATGGTGAATTCCGGGTACTCGAAGAGCGCGTCCTGCGTGTCGGGAGTTTCGCCGTCATCTTCCAGCGCGAAGCGGCCGCCGCTGGAGGTGACCGCGGTGGGTCCCTTGACTTTGAGGAGCAGGTGGACGAAGTCGATGTCGTGGGCGCCGAGGTTGGTCATCTGGCCGCCCGAGTAATCCCAGAACCAGCGGAAATGGTAGAGGGCGCGATGCAGGCTGTAAGGCCGCTTGGGCGCCGGCCCGAGCCACAGGTCGTAGTCGAGGTCCTGGGGAGCGTCGAAGGGCGCAGGGCGGCCGAAGCCCGGCATGATGTTGCGAAACGTGCCGATGCGCACGCTGTGGATCTTGCCGATGTGACCGGCGTCAACCAGGGCCATGACGTCCTTGACGTGCGCGCCGCTGCGGCCCTGCGTGCCCACCTGCACCACGCGCTTGAAGCGGCGCGCGGCCGTGGTCATCCAGCGGCCTTCCTTCACGAACAGGGTCATGGGTTTCTCGACGTAGACGTCCTTGCCCGCCGCGCAGGCCAGGATGGTCTGGAGGGCGTGCCAGTGGTCGGGCGTCGAGATGACCACGGCGTGGACGTCTTTGTCCTCGAGCAGCTTGCGAAAATCGGGGTAGGCTTTCGTGCCCGAACCGCAATCCGCCTGCCCACGCTCCAGGCGGGGCCCGTGCACGTCGGAAACCGCGACCAGCGCGGCGTCCGGCTGCTTCTTGAAATCGACGATGTGCCGCAGCCCGATCAGGCCGCAGCCGATGAACCCGATCCCGATCCGGTCGTTGGCGCCCAGGACGCGCTGGAAGGAAGCGGCAGTCAGGGCGCCGACAACCGTGCGGCGTGTCGAAGTGCAATTCGTAGGGTGCTCGTTTGGCATCATGGGTAGTATACATGAAGGGCGTGCCGGGGCGAGGGCGCATGCACTAGAATGGAAATTCGCAGGCGGCGAGCGGTGCAGGGCGACACCTATCTGAGCTGGGTCATCCGTAACTCCAGGACGAAGTGGTGGCATGATTCCGCCGACCCCGCCGAGCTGGACACCGGCCTGGAGCGCGGCGCCGTGGGCGTGACCACGAACCCGTATCTCTGCAACTTGGCCGTGTCCAGGAACCGGCAGGCCTGGGCCGGCGAAATCGAGGACGTCCTCTCGCGCAAGCTGCCCGCCGAGCCGAAGGCAGAGGCGCTGATGCGCATCGCCGTCACCCGCGCGGCCGCGAAGCTCGCGCCGGTGTACGAGCGCAGCGGCGGCGCCATGGGCTACGTCTGCGCGCAGGTGAACCCCGCGCGCGCCGGAGACCGCGCGGCCATGGCGGCCATGGCCCGGCGCTTCCATGCCTGGGCGCCCAACATCGCGGTGAAACTGCCGGCCACGGCGGCTGG
>CAZIRH010000194.1:0-8861 GCA_964541065.1 uncultured Solibacteraceae bacterium | reverse complement strand
CATCGTTTTCAGGGCGAGCTGGAGCACGCGCGCGGAACTGCAACCGCACCCCCTCCGCGACGGCGAAGTTCTTGAACAGCGAGAGGCCCCATTTGTTAATGCCGGGGCCGCGCAGGCTGTTGCGGCCCATGTTACCGAAGGTGTTGCTGGCCGGGCGCGCGAACGCCGCCGAACTCATGGTCACGTCGAACGGCCGTCCGGACCACATCCGCACGATGCCGGAAAGCTGCCAGCGGTTGAACATGGCCCGCGGCGCGCCATGCGGCGGTTAACGCTGACCTGCGGCCGCGCCGGTGTCGTTGAGGCGCCCGGAGCCTTGCTTGGGGTGGGTGGGTTTCTTCAAGCCGCTCCGCACGGCGTCCTCCCAGGTCAGGCGGGCCAAGTGGGGGGTGGCGTTCCAGCGGTCCTGGACGTGTTGAACTCGCCCGGCTACCGGGCCATCTTCCCGGCGGAGCGGCTGAAGCGCTGGCACGAGCAGAACCACTGCCCGGCCAACGACCGGCTGTGCCAGGAGGCGGTGTGGTTCATCCAGACCATGCTGCTGGGCACGCGCACCGACATGGAGCAGATCGCCGAGGCCATCCGCAAGATCCAGGCGCAGGCCGGCAGGCTGGTGAGGGCGTAGAAGTACGCTTGCCCGAAGAGCTGCACCGTGGTCACGGCCGGGAAACCGGCGGCCGCGGTTCGGGCACGGCTGATCCGCGGCAAGATCATTCTTGCTGGCGGGAGTCAACCGGATCGCCTGGCCGCCGCTGGGGACCAGCCGGGCGCGAATCGTGGCGGTCGAGTCCACCAGGTACCGCCTGACGGCCACCTTGGTGCGCGACGCGGCGGCGGGGTCGTCCTCATAGGCGTGGGCAACGTGCGTGCGGCCGCTTGGCAGGAAGCGCAGCGGGACCTGAAGCTCCCTGGCCTGCGAGTTGGTGATACTGCCGATGAACCAGTCGCGCCCGCTGCGCCGGGCCACGGTAGTGAACTCGCCGATGCGCCCGTCCAGCACGCGCGTCTCGTCCCACACGGTGGGCAGGTCGCGCCAGAAGTCCAGCTCGGCCTCGCCCTGGTAGGCGGCCGGGCGGTCGTACCAGAACAGGAACTGTAAGGGGCTGTAATAGATGACCGGCAGCGCCAGTTGGTGCGCGTGTGTGGTCTTGATCCGGTTGCTGTAGTAGCAGACGGTGTAGTCGCCGGCTCCGGCAATGAAGCGCGTGAACGGCAGGGTAGCGTTGTGCTCGGCGGTGGGCATGTGTTCGTTGCCGCGAATCCCCTCCTGCGTCAGCAGGTTCGGGTAAGTCCGGCTGAAGCCCGTGGGCCGGTACTGGTCGTGGATGTCCAGGACCAGGTGATGTTCAGCCGCTTGGCGCACGGTCTCGGTCAGCCACGCGGTCTCCGCCTGCGGGCCGACATCGATGAAGCCGACCTTGACTCCCTTGACGCCCCATTTCTCGTACAGCGGGAAGATGATGTCGCGCTGCTTCTTGATCTGGCGCCGGTCCACATAAAGTATGACGCCCACGTCCCTCTCGCGTGCGTAGCGGATGATCTCGGGCAGGTCCAGCCCGGGGTGATCCTTCATGCCGCTGGTCCGCCTGGGGTGCACATTGACTTTGGTGGCATCGCCAGTGTTGAGGTCTTCGGCGCCGTACCAACCCCAATCGAACTCCACGTACTGGAGATTCAGCTTGCCGGCCAGATCGATGATCGCTTTACCGTTCGTCGTCGAGAGCGTCACGTCGCGCAGCGCCTTCCCCGGCCGGATCCACGACGTGCCCTTCAGCGCCAGCGGCGGATTCAGATTGAGCACCAGGTAGTTCCGCTCCAGCAGATCCCCCGGCCGCGCGCCCGCCACCATCACCCGCCACGGCGACACAAACGGCGGCTGCGCCACCGCCTGCCCGGACAGCGCGCTCACCAGCGTGTCCGGGCGCGCGGGCGAAACCGACAGGAGCATCCGCGGGTAGTTGTCCAGGTGCGCCTCCGTCAGGCTGGCGTAATAGCCTCCCTGGTATTCCACCGTCAGCGGCCGCTCGCAGTGGGGTCTCACCGAGCCCACCGGCACCCGGCTGTACTCGCCCTCGGTGCCGTGCTCCTCCCAGGCGTAGGCCCCCGGCGGGAAAGAGAATTCCGTCCGCTCTGCCAGGATGGCGAGCTTCTCCAGGCCGGGCTGCCTGGGTATGGAGTACCGGAGCGCGAAACCTTCGTCGTACGCCCGCAGGAGAATCTGCATCCGGCGGTTGGTGGCGACGTGCCGCAGAGCGATGCGGGCCTCGCGGTAGCGGTCGGGAATCACTCGGCGCTCGCCGTAAGGCGGCGACCAGGCAGCGCTCTTCCCCGTGACGGTCACACGGTCGATGCGGAACCCGCTGGTGAGCGGCGGTTGAGCTTCCACTTCCAGGCCCAGACCCGATGCCAGCACCAGCGGTTGCCCGCCGTAACTCGCGCGGTAGCTGGGGCGGCCGTCCTGTAGCCAGAACTCGACGACCACAGCGCCGCCCGGCGAGCGTAGGGAGACAGGCGCCGCCGCGGGAAGAGCCACGCCGCCGCCCAGCGCCAGCGCGATCAAACACTGGCGTGTTTTCGGCATGTGTGTTCCCGGAAGTCGCTCGCTTTGTACTAGAACACCAGCTTAAGCGAAAGCTGAATGGTGCGATAGGTGTCGCTGCGGCTGTTGATCTTCAGCGCGCTTCCGAAGTTCGTATCCGTGGTGCCCGTGGCGGCAGTGGCGCGCCCGACGCTGTTGCTGGCGTTGTAGGCATCGGCTCGGAGCTGAACCCGAACCCGCTCCGTGATGGCCGTGCTCTTGCTCAACGACAAATCCAGGGTCGGATACGAGTAGTTCCGCACGTTCGGGAAGTAGCCGGGCACCTGCCGCGGGGCGTACGAGGGCAGGATCAGGAAGTTGTAGTCGGTGCACCCGGCGGCCACGCTGAAGGGCTGGAGCGTGATGGTGTTGTTGGTATTCCACTGCGCCACGCACGGCTTGAGGATGTTGACCCTTTCAGCGCCCCAGTCAACGTCCGGCAGCCTGGCGTCCTTGACGTACAGCATGCTGCCGCTGGGAAACCCGAGCGGCGTGCCGGCACTCCACTGCCCGATCCAGCCGAGCTCCCAACCCCCGACCAAGCGGCTGACGATGGGGTTCGAGGTGGTCAGCAGTTTGCGCCCCTTTCCGAAGGGCAGGGTATAGACTCCGCCCATCGTCGAGCGAACCGGGATGTCGCCGCCGTCCAGGCCGCGGTTCTTGATCCCCTGTTGGACATCGTTGTAGCCGCTCTCGGTGATGAACTTGGAGACGGTGAAGGTGAAGATCAGGTTCAAGCCGCCCTTTTTGCGCGTCTCGAACGTCATCTGAAGCGCGTTGTACCAGGACCGGTTGTCGTTGCGGGCGTTTTCGGTGATGGAACTGGAACCCCACGCGGGGAACGTGTACAGGAGCTGATTGCGCTGGATCTGGGTGGAAGAGTACAGCGTTGAACCGAACCACGGCGCCAGCCCCAGGAAAGGATTGGGAACGTTCGTGTTGCAATAGGCCTGGCTGCTGGCGCCTTCAAAGTAGTCGCACTGCCGCCGGGCCTCCAGCGAGATGTTGTTGATGCCGACGGCGGTTTCGATATCCCTCCCCCGGGTGCCGACGTAGGAGGCGTCGAGGTAGGACTCCATCGGCAGCCGGACCTGGAACCCGGCCGAGAAGGAGTTAAGGTACGCCGGACTGAAGCTCCGGTTCGAGTAAGTAAAGCCGCTGCCCAGGAAGGTCTGGTCGCCCAGGGCCGCGCCATAGGGCAGGCGCGTTCCACTGGGGAATGGATTCTGGAGAAGTCCTGGGATCGGCGTCCGCCCGCCGTCGTTGGTCGTGGTCATGGTATTCGTGAAGGAGAAGCCGGTGGCCTGAATCTGTCCGTTGCCTTGGAAGTTCATGTAGGTACGGCCCCAGCCGCCGCGGAATACCAGCCAATCTCTAATCCGATACGCCACCCCGAGGCGGGGTTGAAGGGCGCCCCAGTACATGTTGATCGGTCGCCGTGGCTGGCCGCTGACGCCGGCGAACAACAACCCCCCGTAGAGAACCGGCACATCGGGGTACTTGGTCCGATCGACCAAACCACTGGTGGAGTTGACGTGCTTGGGGTCGAAGCCGGAAGTGGTCCGGTCAAACCGCTCCGTCGGAGGAACCAGGAAGTCATACCGCAGGCCCAGGTTGACCGTCAGGCGCCGGGTGACTTTCCAGTCGTCCTGCACGTACGGCGCGAGGTACCTGTAAGTCCCGTACGTCTGAGCGGGGAAGCGCGCCTGGCCGCTGTTGGGGGCTCCCAGTAGGAAGCTGGCGAGGCTGTTGCCGCTCAGGGCGTCGCTCTGCAAATAGTTCGTCTGCGTGAAGCCCGTCGTGGAAGCCAGGAGGAATTGCTGGCCCTGGTCCTTGACCGCAAGCTGGGTCAGGCGCAACTCCGCGCCGGTGTGCACTTTGTGACCGCCGTGGATCCAGTACACATTCGGGGTCATGCCCCATTCGTTGCTGATGCTCAGACGCGGGTCCCAGCCCAACTGCGAGTATCCGGAAAACGTGTAGATGCCAAAGTCATAGGGGTTGAATATCTGGCCGGCAACGGTCTTCGAGAAACCGAGCGTCGTGATGTCGAAGCCATTGTTGTCGTCGGCGCTCGAGGTCTGCACGAAACGGTTGTAAGAGAAGTTGGTGTTGAAGATCAGCGTGGGCGACAGGGTGCGGACCCAGTCCAGAACCATGGCGCGGTTGGAGCGGGAGGTGTACGATTCGCCTTCCCCCGGCGCATCATTGAGGCCCGTGGTGTTCTTGTGCTCCTTCCGCTTGCTCGCGCCGAAGCGGCCGAAAATCCGGTCCCTGGAGCCGAAGTTCTGATCGACCTTGGTGGCGATGTTCCAGAAGTTGTTCGTGGGATCGGCTTTTCCGCCGGCCGGCTGGAACAGGTTGCCAGAGGAGTATCCCTGGCTGGGACCGTGGCCGCTGGGCTCGTTAGGTTTCGGGAAGTAGCTCAGGATCTTCTTGGCGATGGGATCGAGCCGGCCTGCCGGAATCGTGTTGTTGGCAAACGGGTCGCGCGTCCACGTGCTTCCGACCAGGCGGCCGCTGCCGGGGTCGTAGATCGTGACCTTGCGGCCCTGAGCATCCACCAGGTTGCTGAAGTCGCCGTTCGGGAATTCCGGCTGCGGAACCGAGTCCCTTCGGGAGTTGGCAACCCGGTCGTAGTAGTGCTCGAAGGAAACCATGAAGAAGGTCCGGTTGCGCCCGTCGTAAACCTTCGGCAGGAACACCGGGCCGTCAAGCTGAAAGCCGGGCTGCTTGGTGACGGCGGGACCCTTTTTGACGCCCGTGCGATTGTTCTGGAAGTTGTTGGCGTTCCACCGGGCGTCCTTCCGGTAGTAGTAGGCGCTGCCGTGCAGATCGTTGGTGCCGCTCTTCAGCGTCATGCTGACGACGCCGCCGCCATTGTTGCCGTACTGCGCGTCGTAGGAATTCGTTTGAATACGGACTTCCTGGAGCGCCTCGGGCTCCGGAACGTACCCGATGTAGTTTTGGCCCTGTAGCGCCTTGTTGACCGCGCCGTCGAGAATAAAGGTATTCGAGAGCGTACTGGGCGAGCCATTCACCGACCACTGATCGATGGAGGACTGGTCAAACACCCGGTTGGAGCCCCCCCGAAAACTCACTCCGGCGACCAGCACCGAAAGCATCACGGGGTTCCGGCTCACCGGCGGCAGTTCCGTGATGCGGGCCGTGTCAATGACCGTGCCGCGGTCTGGCTTCTCGGTCTCCAACACCGGCGTTTCCGCGTAGACGACGACCTGCTCGGTGATGGTTCCCACCTGGAGCGTCATCTCGATGCCGAAGGCCTGACCCGCGCGGAGGATGATGTTCTCGCGCAGCACCTTTTTGAAGCCGGGCGCCTCGGCCGAGGCGGTGTAGGTTCCGGGCGGCAGAAGTGGAACGCTGAACTGGCCGTTGGCCTGCGTCACGGCTCGACGCACTTCGCCGGTCTCGACATTCCGGACCTCGACCTGCGCCTTGGGAACCACGGCGCCGGACGGATCCAGGACCGTGCCATTCAGCGTGGCCCGGAAGTCCTGAGCCAGCAGGGCGCCCGCAAACGCCAGTAAGAGCACGCTTCTCATGCGAGTGGTAACCTCCCGCCGGCAATCTTCGCACAGAGCACGCTGAGCAGCAAGCGGATTCTCGGTGAATTCTCGGTGAAAGGAGCGCTCACCCAAGCTGGCTGGGCCGACCGGTCAGGTGCGCTGACGCTGCCCGGGCGCGCCCAGGCCAGCCGTCAGGCCCGCGAGGTGGCCGGCTGGGGCGCGGCCCCCGCCACCGGGTAGTCCTTGGGCATCAGGATCCAGGCCACCAGGTAGGCAATGAAGCCCACCCCGGTGCACAGCGCGATGGCCAGCCAGACGATGCGCACCACGGTCACATCGATGTCCAGGTAGCGCGCGAAGCCGGCGCAGACGCCGGCGATCTTCTTCTGGTCCATGGGCCGGCTCAATTGCGGGCGCACCACCACCCGGCTGACCTCCGGCCGCGCCGGCGTGCCGCAGCGGGCGCAGAAGTTGTCATCGTTGCTGAGCTGGGTGCCGCAGCGGGTGCAATACATGGCGTCCTGCTGACCTCCCATCTGGGGATACGCACTCCGGGACAGTCATGTTCCGGAGATCGACGCTCGGGTTATGCGACACAGGCCCGGTCAAGCCGACCAGGGGGTCGGCTGCGGACCGGGGGTCCGCCCTACCATGCGCCACCAGCGGCATCAGCCCTGTGTCGCGTCCCCGGGCGCTCGGGCGGGCTTTCGCTTCCGGCGAAAATGTGCGACGCTGGAAAGAGCAGGAGCGCACCTCCGCCTGCGCTTCCAGAGGGCTGACCAATGTGGCAGGATTTCTTGCTGCCGGAAGCAGTGATCCGGGACGACGGGGCGGGCTCGGTACTGTACCTGGAGCGCCCGCAGGCCCGGTTGTTGCTGGTGACCCTGAGCATCACCCGCATCCTGGAACAGCAGAGCCTGGATCTGTCGATTTGGGGCTCGCCCGACCGAGCCGACTGGGGCCAGGGGCCACTGGCCTCGTTCCCGCAGAAGTTCTACTGCGGCACTTACCGGATGCGGCTGGACCTCTCGGGCCGCAGGGACGTGCAGTATCTGCAAGCCCGTTGGAAGGTGAACCGCTGGGGCCACTGGCCGGACCGGCCGTTGTTCGGGGCGTACGTCTTTGTTGAGGAGGCTGAAGCGCGCGCTGGCGCGGACGGCGTGAAGGGCTTGTGGCATGTAGCTTGTGGCCTGTAGCCAGACCCGCCAGCCACAGGCTACCAGCTACAAGCGGTTGATCAGACTGGCCACGTAGCCGGCGCCGAAGCCATTGTCGATGTTGACCACCGTGACGTTGCTGGCGCAACTGTTCAGCATGCCCAGCAGGGCCGCCAGCCCGTGGAAGCTGGCCCCATAGCCCACGCTGGTGGGCACGGCGATCACCGGGCAGGACACCAGGCCGCCCACCACGCTCGGCAAGGCCCCCTCCATGCCCGCGCACACCACCACTACGCGCGCCTTCAGCAGCCGCTCCCGCGCGCTCATCAGGCGATGGATGCCGGCTACCCCGATGTCGTAGATCGCATCCACCTCGTTGCCCATGACCTCGGCGGTCACCAGGGCCTCTTCGGCCACCGGGATGTCGCTGGTGCCGGCGGAGAGAACCGCAATCCGGCCTTTGCCGCAGATGGTGCGGTCGCCCCAAACGCGGATGGCGCCTGAAAGCGGAAAGTACTCGGCTTGCGGGAACTGCGCGGTGACCTGCTCGGCGGTGGCCCGGTTGGTCCGCGTGATCAGCACGTTCTGCGAGGTCTCCAGCAGCCGCCCGGCTATTTGGAGCACCTGCTCCGGGGTCTTACCCTGGGCGAAGATCACCTCCGGCATGCCGTGACGCAGGGCGCGGTGGTGGTCCAGCTTGGCGAAACCCAGGTCCTCGAAAGGCAGGTGCCGCATCCGCTCCAGGGCGGCTTCCACCTCCAGAGCTCCCGAGCGGACCTGCTCCAGCAATTCGCGCAGTTGTTCCTGCTGCATCTCCCGTCCGAGGATACCAGAATCCGCGCGGGCAGGTTACGGCTCCTGGCCAGAGGCCCCCACCCACCGCTCGAGGACTCTCGCCAGGTCTTCACGCCGGACGGGCTTCGCCAGGTAGTCGTCCATGCCGGCCTGGCGGCATCGCTCCTGGTCCTCGGCGAAGGCGTCCGCAGTAACGGCGATGACGGGCGTGTGGGACGCGCCGCATTCCTGCCGGCGGATCTCGCGGGTGGCTTCGTAGCCGTCCATGTCCGGCATCCGGCAGTCCATGAGCACCGCGTCGTAGCGGAACCTGTGTGCGGCCTCGACCGCTTCGACCCCGTTGCCCACCACGTCCACGCGATAGCCGATCTGCTCCAGCAGCCGCATCAGGACCCTCTGATTGACGGGGTTGTCTTCAGCCACCAGCAGGCGGCCCAGCACCGGCCCGCCCGGGCGCCACCCGCGATGTCCCCCGGGCTCAGCGGCTTGCGCGGGCAGACCCGGGCGCAAGCTCCGCACCAGGCAGTCCCGGAGATCCAGGCGGCGAACCGGGCGCAGCAACACCGCGGAGATGCCCGCCCCTTCCGCCTCTGCGCTACGGATGCCATCCACATAGGAGGTCAGCACGATGGCCGGCAGTCCGGCCAGATCCGGACGGGCGCGCAGGCTGCGCACCAGGGCCACCGCATCCAGTTCGGGTCCCCGATGACTGACGATCAGCGCCGCCGGCGGGCCGGCTCCGTCGCGGAGCTGCCGCGCCGCCTCCTGTTCGTCGCGGGCGCACTCCACCCGGATGCCCAGCCG
>CAZIRH010000193.1:0-8886 GCA_964541065.1 uncultured Solibacteraceae bacterium | reverse complement strand
TGGCCGTAACCGTCGCGGGGGTATTGACGGTGATGACCGCGCCCGCCACGCTTATGGGACGGCTGTGGTACTCCACCACAGTGACCGTGACTACCGGATCGACCAGCAGTCTCTCGGCCTCGAGCGCCGCGGCGATGGCCGCCTCCAGGTCCGCCGGCAGCAGCCCCAGGGCCGGGATGCGCCGCTTCAGCATGGGCAGCCGGATCAGCCCGTCGGCGCCCACCCGCACGGTCCGGGTGAATTCCTGAGCGTCGTAGACGCTGACCGCGATAAGGTCGTTGGCGCCGATCCGCTGGGCCGGCAGGTTGGCCCCCCCCACGTCGGTCACGGGCGCGGGCCGCGTTTGTGCCGCGAGCACCCCGCACCACAGCAGCAACACAACCGTTCTAGACATAGGAAACATCCTCGCACCGGCCGGCGGCACGCCTCATGGCTGCGGCGGCGGGGCCGCCTCCGGCTTGTGGCGGGAGGTGTCCGCCCAGCGGGCCAGTCGCCGCAGACCGGCCTCCAATTGGGCCACCCGCTGGTCCAGGTAGGCGATCCGGCTGTGCACGGCGCCCTGGGGGCTGGATTCGCATTCCACCGTCCGCAAGATGGCTGAGCGCGCAAAATCCGAGAGGCTGGGGACGCCTTTCTGGGCACAGACCGCCGCCAGCCGCTCGTACTCCTCTTGGGTGAGCCGGAAGTTCACCAGGCGTCTTCTGGGCTTCAAAGACCCCATGGGGTCATACCGCGCGGGCGCAGTAGCTGAGGGCGGGCCGCGCCAGCGGCTCGAGGGCCCGACCGGGCACGGGCGAGATCACGGCGCGATCGATCTCGACGGCCACCGACCGCTGCAACAGGTTCACGCTGACCACCACCCGCCAGAAGTCCTTGCTGCGCACCAGCAGGCCTTCCAGACCGCTTAGGGGGCCGCGCTCGATTACCACCCGCTGACCGGTTCTCAGGTACGGCCACGGTCCCAGGCGCAGGCCCGAGGCCATCATCCGCTGGACGGCCGAGATTTCCTCCTCGCTCACGGCCGCGGGCCGTCCTCCAAAACCCACGATGGCTACCACCCCGGGAGTCAGTAGCACCCGGAACCGCTCGACGAGCGAAAATCGGCAGAACAGGTACCCGGGAAACAACGGCGCCTCGATCTCCTTGATCCGGTCCGACCAGTGGCGGCGGGAACGGTACAGCGGAAGGAATCCTTCCAGCCCCGCGGCCGCCAGGGCACGGACGGCGGTTTTCTCATGCTGCGGTTTGGCGGTCAGCGCGTACCAGCCCGCCAGGTTGTGCATGCGGTGAACATCTCCGGGGCGCCGGCGGACAGCTATCGCTTCGTGAGTCCCATGCCCGGAGCCCAACCTGCACCCCTACCTCGCTGGGGCTCGCAGCGGCTTGAGAGTGAACCGCCGCAACCCCTGCCTTGTACTACGGCTGATTTACGAGGCGTTTCTTTTTTCTCTGGGGAGATCGTCGCGCCCGGCGGGAACCGGATCAGGGGAACATCTGACCAGGAGGGTGAAAAAACGCTGAACAGCGGAGCCGTGGCCCGAGGGCTCGCGGGCTCAATCCGTGAGCGCCTCCAGCTCCTCTTCGAGCAACTGCTTGTGGTACAGCTCGGCGTAGTAGCCGCCGGCCGCGATCAATGCGGCGTGCGTGCCCTCTTCGACGAGGTGGCCCGCCTCCAGCACGATAATGCGGTCGGCGTGGCGCACCGTCGAGACGCGGTGGGAGATGAGAATGGAGGTGCGGTCGCGCATCAGCTCTTTGAGCGCCGCCAGAACGCGCTCCTCGGTGAGCGTGTCGACGCTGGAGAGCGCATCGTCCAGGATGAGGATGTTCGGTTTGCCGAGCAGTGCGCGGGCGATGGCGGTGCGCTGCTTCTGGCCGCCGGAGAGCGTAATGCCGCGCTCTCCCACCACGGTCTGGTAGCCCTGGGGGAAGGCGTCCACGTCGGGCCCCAGCCCGGCCGTCTCGGCCGCCCACCGGATCGCCTCGGGGCTGGCCGTGTCCGCGCCGAAGGCGATGTTCTCGGCCAGGGTGGCGCTGAACAGGATCGTCTCCTGGGGCACCAGTCCGATGTGGCGGCGCAGTTCCGCCAGCGACGCGGCGCGCAGATCGACTCCGTCCAGCAGCACGGCGCCCTGGGAAGGGTCCAGGAGGCGGGGGATCAGCCGAACCAGGGTACTCTTGCCGCTGCCGGTGCGGCCCACGATGGCCACGGTCTCGCCGGGCCATATCAGCAGGTTGATCCCCTCCAGGGCGGGGCCCGCAGGGTGGATCACGCTCACGTTGCGGAACTCGATCTGGCCCCGCAGCGGCGTGGGCAACGACACCGGCGCGGCGGGCTCGGCGATGGTGGGTCGCTCGGCCAGAAGCTGGTTGATGCGGCCCAGTGAAGCCGAGCCGCGTTCGATCAGATTGACCACCCAGCCCAGCGCGACCATCGGCCACACCAGCATGCCCATGTAGAGGTTGAACATGACGAAGCTGCCCAGGCTGAGGCGGCCGGCCAGCAGACGGTAGCCTCCCACCCACAGCACCGCCAAAAAGGTCAAGCCGATGAGCACTTGCAGGACGGGCATGAACAGGCTGGAAGTGCGAGCCAGCCGCAGGCTGCCGTCGACATATTGCCGGTTGAGCTGCTCGAAGCGGCGCAGTTCGGCCCCTTCCTGCACGTAGGCGCGGATCACGCGCACGGCCGCCAGGCTTTCCTGCACCCGGCTGCTGATGTCGGCGTAGAGGGCTTGCAGACGCTCGAAGCGCAGGTGGATGACGCGGCCGAACCGCCGCACCGCCAGGCTCGCCAGGGGTGCCGGGGCGAGCGCTGCCAGGGTGAGCACCGGGTCCACCGAAGACATGACCGCCACCGCCATCACCGTCATGACGGCGGTCTCCAGGCAGTACATCACGCCCGGACCCAGCATCATGCGCACCGCGTTCAGGTCGTTGGTGGCGCGGGCCATGATGTCGCCGGTGCGCGTGCGCCCGTAGAAGTCCCCGGAGAGCGTCATCAGGTGGGCGAACAGGTCGTTGCGCAGGTCGTACTCGATGTCGCGGGAGATGCCGATCAGGATGACCCGCATCCAGTACTGGACCGCGCTTTTGACGGCCGTCAGGCCCAGCAGCAAAGCGCAGACGAGTAGCAGGCTCTCCAGCCGCCCGCCCCGGGTCACCGTGTCGATGCCCCGCCGGACCACCAGAGGCATGGCCACCGACAACAGGTCTTTGAGCAGCAGGGCGCTGGCGCCCACGAGCAGGCTGCCCCGGTACCGCCACAGATACGGCCAGATCGTCCTGAGGGTGTCCCGCATCCGGCTAGATCCCCAACCACCCGGCGATGGTCTTTTCCCACTCCAGGAGGACGATCTTGAGGCCGGCGCGGGTGCGCCACCAGGACCGCGGGTCGAAGAGGGGATCCGGGGCCGCCACGACCCGCAGCTCCGCCTCCGGGGCCAGCCACCGGAAGATGCTGCCGGCCCGACGCGTGTGGTACGTGCTGGTAACAACCATGAACTTCCGGATGTTGCGCCGCCGGCATTCCGCGAGCAGCGCCCGGGCCTCCGCACGGGTGGAGTTGGCGCTGTTAGGAAGCGGGACGAACCAAGCCGCCGGGTAGCCGAGTTTCGTCGCGTACGGGATGGCCAGGTCGCACTCGTGATAGCCGTAGAGGCCGTCGGGACCGCTGACCAGGACCTTCGGGGCGTAGCCCTGGCGGACCAGTTCCGCCGCCGTGCGGATTCGGTGGCCGTAGCCGTCGCCCGCCAACACCACTACCGCCTCGGCCCGAAAGGGCTCTTCGCCTTTCAACAGCCAGGCCCCCAGAAGTCGGAGCCACGCCGGATGAAGCGCCACGACGGCCGCCAGCGCGGTCAGGGGGATCAGCCAGCGGAGGGCGCGAGCTCTCAGGAGGCCCACGGGCTACTCTTCGTCGGCGGTGTTCTTCTGGTCAAGGTGCCCGACAGCCTTCAGCCTGTGATACAACCGCTCGACCTCGGCTTCGTCCTCGGGACGCAGCAGCCGGTAGCGCGGCGGCGGGAGCTCCCGGCGGTCCGCGGCCGGGGGCAGCGCCTCGCCCCAGAACCGGCCGTGGGGAACCCCCTCGATCAGCGCGTGGCGGGCCAGGCGGCGCAACTGCCGCAGGAGATGGCCGGCCGTCTCCGGCTCGCCGGGGTAGATCAGCACCAGGCGCCGGTTGTCGAACAGGGTCAGGTGAATGACCAGCGGCGCGACCCACCCCGCGTGGTCTACGCGGCGGATGTCCGTCCAGGGGATCACCCTGCGGCCCACCGCCAGATGAGTCTCGTGAACCTCGATCGCCGGGCGGAGGGCCAGGAACAGCAACGCGCCGGCGGTGGCCAAGAACAGAGCCGCGGCCACCCAGGCCAGAGACCAGGCCAGCCCGCACCAAGCCGCGAAGGCCGCGGACACCGCGGCCGCCAGACCCGCGTGCAGGTAGTGTCTGGATGGCCGGTAGCGGGTCATCGCGCCCTCCCTTCTAGCCTACGACGCCGCCCCTCCGCAGTCAACGCGCCCTTTCACAGGCGGCTTCCGAGTTCTTCACGGTTGCGCCTGGGCGAGCAGGTGCGCCAGCGCCTCGGCGGGAGCGGCGATGAGGACACCGCGCAACCTTCTGCCATACAGGTGGCCGAAATGTGTGCGGTCGCCAGTGACCAACAGGTCCGCGCCGGCCTGCGCCGCGGCTCCCAGGATCGGGGCATCCTTCTCGGGCAGCATGTGGGCGCGCGCCCATGCGGCGTTCTCAGCCGAACACTCCTGGCAAACCGCAACCGCCTGGAGCAACTGCTCCAGGCGCGGCAGGAGGTTGGGGTGCTTGAGCTTCAGATTGTGGCGGGCTTCGGCCAGGGCATGGGGGGACGCCATCAGCGCGCAGTGGCCTCGTCCCGCCAGGTCGAACAACGTGGAGGCCCGGCCCTCGGCACAATGGGCCGCGCTGAACAGAACGTTTGCGTCGAGAAAGAGGCGCACCGGCTACCGCTTGAGTGCCTTGAGTCTCTTGCGCTCCGCGGCAGAGAGACGGTCGGCATCCTCGAATTCGCGGATGCGCTCTTCGGTGTAGATTTCGAGCGGGTACACACCCGCCTGGCGCAGAAGGATCGCTCCGTCGCCAGTCACCTCCAGGAGCATCGGCGTCTCTTTCCGGATGCCCAGCCGATCGAGGACAGCCTTGGGGATGGAAACCTGGCCCTTGCTGCCGACCTTCACCAGTTGCACGGCTCTATTGTAGCGCATTTCCGGCTGGCCGGAATCCGGTGTACCGGATGATCACTGCTACGCCGCGCCCCTTCCCCGGCGCGCGCTCCGCCGCGCGTAGTCGAGGCCGCTCCAGAGGGTGGCGGCGGCGGCCAGCCACACCAGCCCCGCAACCACGGGGGCCAGGCCGGCCCCCGGCCAGACGCGCGCCAGAATCACCGCCGCAGCCGTGATCACCTGGACCACCGTGCTCAGCTTGCCCCACCTCGAAGGTGGAAACTCCCGGCGGCGCTGGAGGAGCATCGCGGCTGCGGCCCCGGCGAGGATCAACACATCCCGGCCCAACACCAAGCCCACCAGCCACCAGGGCAAGGCGCCTGCCGCGCCTAGGGCCAGGTAAGTCGCGCTGAGCAGGACCTTGTCGGCGACCGGGTCGAGGTAGGCGCCCAGCCGCGTCGCGGCTCCCCACCGGCGTGCCAGCCAGCCATCGAGAACGTCGGTGACCGCGGCCGCCACCAGGAGCGCCGCGGCTGGCCGCCAACGCCCCAGCAGGATGGCGCAGACGGCAAACGGAGCGAGCCCCAGGCGCGCCAACGAGAGGAGGTTGGGAACCGACTGCCTAGCCGGCCACGGCCGCGCCGGCCCGTTCGGTGAGCTGGTCAAAGCTCAGGATCTCATATAGCGAGGGGTCGGACATGATCCGGTGCACCAGAGCGAAGTGCATGGCGTGCCCGGCGCGCTCGGCCACCACGTGTCCCAGCAGCGGCCGACCTAGCAGGGCCAGGTCCCCGATCAGGTCCAGTGCCTTGTGCCGGCAGCACTCGTCTGGGAAGCGCAGGCCCTCCGGGTTCAGCAGGGAGCGGTGGTTGAAGCACACCGCGTTGGCCAGTGACGCCCCGCGGATCAGCCCCATATCGCGCATGCGATCCAGCTCGTGAGCGAAACCGAAGGTGCGTGCCGGCGCGATCTCGGCGGCGTAGCGTTCCGGTGTGACCTCGAGTTCCAGCCGCTGGCGGCCCACCAGCGGATGGTCGAAGAACACGTTGCAGGTGAGCTGGAAACCATCGTCCGGGAGCAAGGAAATGCGCCGGCCGCCGTCGGCGACCGTCACCGGTTGCGTGATCCGCAGGTAGCGCCGCGGCCTCCGGCTGGTCTTCAGCCCCGCGCGCCGGATCATCTCGACAAAGGGCG
This sequence comes from uncultured Solibacteraceae bacterium, assembly GCA_964541065.1. Lineage (GTDB taxonomy): Bacteria > Acidobacteriota > Terriglobia > Bryobacterales > Bryobacteraceae > VFZS01. Next base: position 2,493 of record CAZIRH010000193.1, on the reverse strand, counting down.
AGCCGCTGCCGTCGAGAATGGGCACTTCCAGGTTGTCGATCTCGACATAGGCGTTGTCCAGGCCCATGCTATAGAAAACGCTCAGCAGGTGCTCGGTGGTGGAGATCAGCACGCCTTGGCGCATCAGGCTGGTGGCGTAAGCGACGCGCGCGACGTGACGCCAACTCGCCGGAATCGAGAAGCGCTCGAGGTCGGTGCGCAGGAACACCACCCCAGTGCCCGGGGGCGCCGGCAAGATGCGTATGCTGACAGGAGCCCCGCTGTGCAGTCCTAGGCCGGTTGCTTCAACAGGCTCCTGAAGAGTGGTCTCAAAGCGCACGCGCGAACTCGGGTCGAAGCCTTAGTACTAGCAATCGGATCGCCGGCTCCTAAACCGTTGATAGTCCGACACCGGCGCCCTTCGTCTGTGGCAAAAACGACACAGTCCCGCCCGGAGCATGTGGCTGAAACGCCGCTCACGAACAGGGCACTGTATCATGGGGGAGCATGCCGCGGTCGCGCCTGTTCCTGATTGACGCCTTCGGCTTCATCTTTCGCGCCTATCACGCGCGCGCCCGCTCGGGCGCACCGGCCATGCGCACCAGCGCTGGAGTGCCTACCGAGGCGGTCTACATCTTTGCCAACATGCTGCGCAAGCTGGCCGGCGCCTATCAGCCGGAGATGGTCGCCGCGGTGTTCGAGAGTCCCGGCCCCACGTTCCGTGAGCAGGAGTATGCCGACTACAAGGCCAACCGCCCGGAGATGCCGCCCGAGCTGGCCGAGCAGATCCCCTACGGGCGGCGGCTGCTGGAGGCCATGCGCATCCCGGTGCTCGAGTGCCCGGGCTACGAGGCCGACGACGTCATTGGGACCCTCTCCGCGCGCGCCCCAGCCGAGGGCGTCGATGTGGCCATCGTCTCCAGCGACAAGGACATGCTCCAACTGGTCAGCGACCGCGTCTCGATGCTCAATCCCGCTCAGGAGGACCTCTGGTACGACCCGGCCAAGGTCGAGGAGAAGATGGGCGTGCCGCCCCGCCAGGTACCGGATCTGCTGGCGCTCAAGGGCGATGCCAGCGACAACATTCCCGGCGCTCCCGGCATCGGCGACAAGGGCGCGCGTGAGCTGGTGGCGCGGTTCGGCTCGGTGGAAGAGGCGCTGGCGCGCGCTTCCGAAGTGGAGCGGCGCACCTACCGCGAGAGCCTCGAGAGCCATGCCGAGCAGATCCGGTTGAGCAAGCGGCTGGCGACCATCGACACGGCGGTCCCGCTCGCGTACACGCTGGAGGCCTTCCACGCGCAGGCGCCGGATGAGGCCGCGCTCCGGCAGCTCTACAAAGAACTCGAGTTCTACAGCCTGCTCCGGGAGCTCGGGCCGGAGGAGGCCGCGGGGCCCCAGGACTACCAAGCCGTCGAGACAGCCGAGGAGCTGGAGGAGTGCCTGGCCTCGATTCCCGCGGGCGCTCCGGTGGCGGTGGCGGTGGCCGTGGCCGTGGGAACGCCGGACCTGTTCGGCGCGGAACAGGGCTTCACCATCGGCCTGGCGTGGCAGCCCGGCCGGGCTCGGGCGGTTCCCCGGCCGCTCGCCGGACGGCTGCGCCCGCTGCTCGAGGACCCGGCGCGGCCCAAGGCGGCGCACGATCTGAAGGCGCTCTGCCTGGCGCTGGGTAGGCTGGGAATCGAGCCGCGCGGGTTCGGCGCCGACGTGATGCTGTACGCTTTCCTGCTCTACGCCGACCCCGCGGGCTGCACGCTGGAAGCGCTGGCGCAGCGGTTCCTGAACCGCAAGCTGGAGGCGGGTGCGGAGGAGAAGGCGGACGGCATTCTGGCGCTGGCCGGGCGGCTGGGGCCCGACCTGGACGCGCGCGGCCTGCGCCCGCTCTACGAGCAGGTCGAGTTGCCCCTGGCGCCCGTGCTGGCGCGCATGGAGCAGGCGGGCATCCGCGTGGACCCGGCGGAACTGCGGCGGCTTTCCAGGCTCATGGACGCCGAGATCGCCCGGCTGACCGCAGAGATCCATGCCTTGGCCGGACACCCCTTCAACATCAACTCACCGCAGCAGTTGGGCAAGGTGCTCTTCGAGGAGATGAGGCTGCCCGCGCCGGCACGTTACGGGAAGGGCAAGACGGTCTCGACGGCGGCGGACGTGCTCGAGGAGTTGGCGGCCGATCACGCTATCGCGCGCCAGGTGCTGGACTACCGCCAGCTCGCCAAGCTGAAGGGCACCTACGTGGACGCGCTGCCGGAGCTGATCCACCCCCAGACCGGGCGGTTGCACACCAGCTTCAACCAGGCGGGCGCGGCCACGGGCCGGCTGTCCTCGTCCAACCCGAACCTTCAGAACATCCCCATCCGCACGGAGCTGGGGCGGGAGATCCGCGCGGCCTTCGTCCCGCGCCAGGGCTGGAAGCTGCTGGTGGCCGACTACTCGCAGATCGAACTGCGCCTGCTGGCGCACATGGCGGCCGATCCCGTGCTGGTGGAGGCCTTCCGCCGGGGCGAGGACATCCACACG
>CAZIRH010000192.1:0-8919 GCA_964541065.1 uncultured Solibacteraceae bacterium | reverse complement strand
AGCGTCGTCTCCAGCAGCCGGTCGTCCGGTATGTCCTGGATCAGCGCCGGCGCCTGGCTCAGGCCCGCCAGCTTCGCTGCCCTCCACCTCCGCTCCCCCGCCACCAACTGGTAGCGCTCTCCGTGACGCCGCACGAGCAAGGGCTGGAGCATGCCGCTCCTCTTGATCGACTGCGCCAGTTCCGCGAGCCGCTCGGCGTTGAATGCACTCCGCGGCTGCGCCGGGTTCGGATCGATGTCATCGACCGCCAACTGCGCGATGACGCCGATGCTGGCAGGTGGCTGGGCTTCCGGCTCGCGCTTCGCTGGCGTGCGGCTGGCCAGCAGTGCGTTCAAGCCCTTACCCAGCGCCCTGCGCGGATTGTCTGCCGGCTTGGTCATGCTTCAGGATCTCCTTGGCAAGCTTGATGTAGCTTTCGGCTCCTCGCGACCGCAAGTCGTACAGCAGTATGGGCTTGCCGTGGCTCGGGGCCTCGGCCAGCCGGATGCTCCGTGGGATCACGGTCGCGAAGACCTCTTCCTCGAAGAACTCCCTCAGGTCCGCCGCCACCTGCCGGGCCAGGTTCGTGCGGTCATCGTACATCGTCAGCAGGATGCCCTCGAGCTTGATGGGGTGCCGGTAGTGCTCACGCACCCGGTCGATCGTGTCCATCAGCTCGGAGACGCCTTCCAGGGCGAAGAACTCGCACTGGATCGGGACGAGCACCGAATCGGCCGCTATCAGGGCATTCAACGTGAGTAGGTCAAGGGCTGGCGGGCAGTCTATCAGAAGGTAGTCGTAGCGGTCGCGGACCACCTCGAGCTTGAGCCTGAGTCGGGCCTCGCGCCGGTCGGCTTCCACCAGCTCAAGGTTGGCCCCCACCAGGTTCTTGTCAGCCGGAACCAGCTCGAGCCCCTCGAAGGGCGTTGGCACGATGATCTCCCGCAGGTCCACGTCGTTGAGCAACGCGTCGTAGAGCGTCGGCTGATCAACGCCCTTGTCCACCCCGAGGCCGGTAGTCGAGTTCCCCTGCGGATCGGCATCCACCACCAGGACACGCAGGTCATTGGCGGCGAGGGACGCACCCAGGTTGATGGCTGTCGTGGTCTTGCCGACGCCGCCTTTTTGGTTTGCGATCGCGATGACCTTCCCCACGCGGCATGCTCCTTGCAGCAGAAGAACATCGTATCAGAAATGGGCCTCCTTGGCAGGAATGTTCCACGTGGAACATCCGCTCCCGATCAGCAGGAAACCTTGCGTGCTCCAGGGAACCGGAATCGGGTCCCTCCAGCGGATTCCGGAGGCACTCTGAACCGCCGCAACGTCGGCCCTGCCAAGCAGCAGGGCCACCACGCGCCCCAGGCGAGTGGCCAGGGGCAGCACCTGGCGCCAACGGACGGCCCGGGCAACCACCCAGTCGAAAGGGCCCTCCACCGTCTCGGCGCGTTGCGCGCAGACGCTGACGTTCCCCAGGTTCCGCGTGGCCTCCCGAAGGAACACCGCCTTCCGGCGATGCGATTCGGCGAGTGCGACGCGGCAGTCCGGCCGCAGGATGCCCACCGGCACGCCCGGAAAGCCCGCGCCCGAGCCTATGTCGAGCACCGACACCGGCTCCGGCGGCAAGTGGAGCCCCATGAACAGCGATTCGCAGTAGTGCCGGCGGATGGCCTCTTCCAACGTCCGGATCGAGGTGAGGTTCAGGACCCTGTTCCAGCGCCCCAGCAGCTCGTAGTGCGCCCAGAGCCGCTCGACCTGGGGAGCAGAGAGTTCGCCGACAGGCCCGAAGTTCGCCCTAAGGAGGCGCTCGAAGTGGTTCCTCTCATTCATTCGATTCCTGACCGCCCCGACGGAGGCTGACGTAGACATCGAGAACTGCGATGGCCGCGGGCGTGACGCCCGGGATACGCGCGGCCTGCCCCAGAGTCACTGGCCGCACGCGCTCGAGTTTCTCCCGGATCTCCCTCGACAAACCGGGGATCTCCGCGTAGGAGAAACCCTCGGGCATTCGGCGGCCCTCGGCGTGCCTCAGACGCTCGATCTGCCGCTCCTGCTGCGCCACGTAGCCGGCGTACTTGACCTCGGTCTCGACCGTATTGAGCGCCCCGCGAGCCGGCTCTTCGCCGAGGGCCCGGCTTGCCCACTCCTTGAGGTGCATGATGCGCGCCTCGGGGCGTTTGAGCCACTCAAGCAGCGTGGGCCGGTCGCCGGCAGGCAGCCCGAGGCGAGCGCCGTCGGCGCGCGTGGTGGCCATGAGCTCGAGCAGCCGGGTCCTGTGCCGCTGCTTCCTCTCGAAGAGGCTCCAGCGTTCCCCAGTGGCCAGGCCGAGGCGGCGGGCGATGGGGGTCAGGCGCTCGTCGGCGTTGTCGATGCGAAGGTGCAGGCGGAACTCGGCGCGGGAGGTAAACATGCGGTAAGGCTCGTCGGCTCCCTTAGTGACGAGGTCGTCGATGAGAATGCCGGTGTAAGCCTCGGCGCGACCGAGGACCACGGGCGGCAGGTTCCCGAGGCGGCAGGCGGCGTTGATGCCGGCCATCACTCCCTGGCAGGCGGCCTCCTCGTAGCCGGAGGTGCCGTTGATCTGCCCGGCGAGGTAGAGACCCCGGATGGACTTGACCTCGAGGGTATGGTGCAGCTCGCGGGGGTCAATGGCGTCGTACTCAATGGCGTAGCCGGGGCGGAGCATCTCGGCGCCCTCAAGGCCGGGGATCGACGCAAGCATCGCTGCCTGGACATCAATGGGCATGCTGGTAGCCATGCCGTTGACGTAGACCTCGTAGGTGTCCAGCCCTTCGGGCTCGAGGAAGATCTGGTGGCGGGGCTTGTCGGGGAACCTCACGATCTTGTCCTCGAAGGAGGGGCAGTAGCGGGGGCCGCGGCCTTTGATCTGGCCGCTATAGAGGGGCGAGCGCGGGATGGCTTCCTGGACCACGCTGCGGGTACGGTCGTTCGTGTAGCCGATGTAGCAGGGGATCTGCGGGCGGTCGATTCGGTCGGTGAGGAAGGAGAAGGGCGTAGGCTCAGCATCCCCGTGCTGCGGCTCGAAGCGGCTCCAGTCAATGGTGCGGCCGTCGAGACGCGGCGGGGTGCCGGTCTTGAGGCGCACCCACCGGATGCCCAGGGACCGAAGCTGGTCGCCGAGCAGGCTCGAGGCGGGCTCTCCGTTGCGGCCGCACGAGTACGTTGTTTCTCCGACATGCGCCAGGCCGTTCAGAAAGGTCCCGGTGGCGAGGATGACGGCACCGCTCTCGAGCGTTCGCCCGTCGCGAAGGCAAACGCCGCGTGTGCGGCGCCGGTCGCTGCCTTCGACGAGAAGCTCAGCGGCCTCCGCCTGGAGGATTCGCAGGTGAGGCTCCTGCTCAAGCACGTGGCGCATGCGACTGCGGTAGAGCTTCTTGTCGCACTGGGCGCGGGGCGACCAGACCGCCGGCCCCCGGCTGGTGTTGAGCAGGCGGAACTGGATGCCGACCGCGTCGGTGACTTCGCCCATGACGCCGCCCAGAGCATCAACCTCGCGCACAAGATGTCCCTTGGCGATGCCGCCGACGGCGGGGTTGCAGGACATCTGCGCGATGAGGTCGAGGTTCATGGTGACCATGGCGGTGCGGAAGCCGAGGCGAGCGCAGGCGCGGGCGGCCTCGCAGGCGGCATGGCCACCACCGACGATGACGACGTCGTAGTGGGCGGGGCGGGTGACGACTTGCACGGATCGGGAGCTTTCATCCTATTCTAGGTGGAGGCGCGAGCAGGGACAAGTGTGCAGATAACTCGCGCTAATGTCGAGGACGCACAATGCGAATTCTTCTTATAGGTAGCGGTGGCCGGGAGCACGCGATCGCGTGGCGCTTGGTGCAGGGCGCCTCGGTCGAGAAGCTGTACGCGGCGCCGGGGAATCCCGGTATCGCAAGGCTTGCGGAGTGTATCCCGCCGGCGCCGAGCGCGTCGGAGGAGCTGGTGCGGCTGGCGGAATCGGTGGGCGCGGACCTGACGGTGGTGGGTCCGGAGGCGCCGCTGGTGGCGGGGGCGGTGGACGCTTTCCGCGCGCGGGGACGCGCGATTCTCGGGCCGACCGCGGCGGCGGCGCGCCTGGAGGGGAGCAAGATCTTCGCCAAGGAGTTCATGGCGCGCGCGGGGATCCCGACGGCGCGGTTCGAGGCGGTGGAGAGCGAGGCGGCTGGCCTGCGCGCGCTCGAGGGGTTCGAGGTGCCGGTAGTGCTGAAGGCGGATGGACTGGCCGCCGGCAAGGGGGTGGTGGTGGCCCGGGACCGGGGCGAAGCTGAGCAGGTGCTGCGCGCGATGCTCGCGGGCGAGTACGTGGGCGCGGCCGGCAAGCGGGTCGTGATCGAGGAGTGCCTCTTTGGAGAAGAGGTGAGCTTCATTGTCCTGAGCGACGGGCGGCGGGTGGTGGCGCTCGAGCCGACGCAGGATCACAAGGCGGTGTACGGCGGCGACCGCGGGCCGAACACGGGCGGAATGGGGGCGTACTGCGACAGCCGAATTGTCGGGGAGGCGGAGCGGCGGGCGATCATGGAGCGGATCATTCTGCCGACCATCGACGGGATGCAGGCGGAGGGGTGTCCGTTTCAGGGGTTCCTGTACGCGGGGCTGATGATGACAGCGGAAGGGCCGAAAGTGCTGGAGTACAACGTGCGGCTGGGGGACCCGGAGGCGCAGCCGCTGATGCTGCGGCTGGAGGGCGACTTCGCGGAGGTGCTGCGGGCGGCGGCGCAAGGTGACCTCGGCGGTGTCGAACTCTGCTGGAAGGAGGCGCCGTCGGTGTGCGTAGTGATGGCGTCAGAGGGTTACCCGGGGACGCCGCGGACGGGCGTGCCGATCGCGGGAATCGACGAGGCGGAGGCGCTGGGCGCGACGGTGTTCCACGCCGGAACAAAAATGGGTGCTAATGGTTTGGTCACCTCCGGCGGGCGCGTGCTGGGAGTGACGGCCTCGGGCGAGGACCTGGCCTCCGCCATCGGGCGGGCGTATGCGGCGGTGGAGAAGATCCGCTTCGAGGGGATGCACTACCGGCGCGACATCGGGGCCAAGGGCCTCCAGCGGTGGGGGGCCGTAAACTGAAGTCTGCGCTACGGGCAGTTGGCGCCACAGTGGCAGGCGTAGAGCATCGCCACGATCGCGTTGTATTGTTGTCCGGTGACGTTGCGGGTGCGCTTGGCGGCCGCCAGGGGCAGAGGCTGCTGCATGTCCACCTTGTGCGCGATGACGAGGTCGGCCTGAGGGACCACGGTGATAAACTGGCCGCCCGCGCCCATGCCGGTGTAGGCGCCCACGTACGGCCCTGACGAGTTGGGAGCGTCCCAAACCCACCACATGTAGCCGTAGCCCCAGCGCCATGGCGTGCCCAGGGAGCGCTGATAGGGCGGGTTCATCTCGTGGAGGGGCGTCACCAGGCTGGTGATGCGGCGGACCCACTCCTTGGAGACGACCTGGCGGCCGTTCCAGTCGCCCTCGCGGAGCATCAGCAAGCCGAGGCGCGCCATGTCCCGCGTGGAAAGCCACATGTGGTAGGCGGGGTGCATGGACACCTTGAGGTCGCCGCTCTTTTGCTGCTTCGACCGGTCGAAGTCCTGCATGCCGATGGGGCGGGCGAGGTCGGATTCGAGGGCATCGTAGATGTTGCGTCCGGTGAGCTTCTCGAAGACGGCGCCAGCGGCGTTGAAATCCCAGTTGTTGTAGAGGTAGTACGTGCCAGGTCTTTGAGAACCGCGGGGCGGGGCGCTGCGGGTGTCGTCTCCCGCGTTGGAGGCGGCATGGTAGACGCCGGAGCGAGCGGAGATGAGGTGCTCGATGGTGGCTTGCTTCTCGATGGGGAGCAGATCGCCGTGGTCGGTGAGGCCGATCTCGCGCAGGGTCTTGTTGAGCTGGATCTGACCTCCTTCGACGTACTTGCCGTAGAGCATGGCCAGCACGCTCTTGCGCGCCGAGGCCAAGTAGCTCAAGTGCGTCAGATCACCGTACTCGAACAGTGAGCGCCCGCCGACGACGACCATCAGGGCGGTTGTGTCCAGGGACTTCACCCAGGCGCGCAGGGCTTCCAGGCGGACGGAAGAGAATCCGACCGATTCGGGCTTCTCGATGCGCTCCCAGGACTCGCCGGGGAAGACGCGAGCGGGAGCAGCGGTTTGAGCGAGCAGGGCGGCTGCCAGGAGCAGCAGCACGATGAGCGCGGTGAGCGGGCGGCGCGAAGACATGAATCTCCTCCTTAAGTCGATTGTTACGCAGTATCGGGGCGAGAGGTTCCGCGGTAGAATAGGAAAGCCGGGGACGTAGCTCAGTATGGATAGAGCAGCCGCCTCCTAAGCGGCAGGCCGGCGGTTCAAATCCGCCCGTCCCTACCATGCGCGTTGCCCGGGCCTTGCGGAGCACGTCACCGTTTTTCCAGCGGCGTCAACACAATGTTGCGGAACTCGACCAGACCGTGGTCGCCCTGGAGGGTGATGGGGCCGGGCTGGCCTTCGCTGGGATCGGTGGCGATGGCGGTGAGGCCCTCGATCTCCTGCCGGTCGATGATCTTGACGCCGTTGAGCACCACGGTCACCTGGCGGCCAACCAGGCGGACGTCGTAAGTCTGCCACTCGCCCGGCGGCTTGCCGGCGTTCACTGCGGGGATGATGCGGCTGTAGATCGACCCGTTGCTGTGCGTGCTCAAGGGCTGGCCGTAGTCCTCCATGATCTGCACTTCATAGCGCCCGCGCAGGCCGATGCCGCTGTTGGAGCCCTTGTGGACCCGGTATTCGACGTGCAGCAGGAAGTTCCAGAACTTCTGCTGCGAGGCCAGGTTGTTGGCGCCCCCCGGGGTAGTGAGGATACCGTCCTTCACGGCCCAGCCGAGTTCTCTTCCCGGGATGACCGGAAGCCAGCCCGAAAGATCCTTCCCGTTGAACAAGGCGAGGGGCCGTGCCTCGCGCCAGGAGCCGTCGTCTTGGTCGGTGATGATGGGGGCGCGCTGGCCGAACCATTTCACCGGGGGCTGTCTCTCCACTGAGAAGAGGCCCTGCAACTGGTCGTTGACCAGGCGGGCGGTGTAGACGCCACGCGAGGGAGGCTGAGTGGGGTCGCGGCCGCGCCACCGGCGAAGGAAGCTGAAGCGCAGCTCGCCGTTCTGGACCGCAAGGTCTTCAATGACATCCATCTGCCCGCCGGGCGCGCCGACGAACTTGCCCTTCAGCGCCGGCCCTCCCGCGCCGCTCACTTCCAACCACCAGGCGCGGATGCGTTGCTCGCCGGGCACGGTGATGTCCCAGCGCCCGTTGAACTGTTCATCGCCGCCGAAGACCGGCAGGGCCAGCCAGAGAAGCATCGTGAGACGCCGCATAACGCGCCCAATGTAGCACATCGCGGCATAGCCGCAACCGAACCGGCGAGCTGAAGCTCGCCGCGGCACGCTGAAGAGGGTGCCACGCGTGGCGCGGGCTTGTGATATGCTCCTTTCAAGCTGCCAACTGCGGGAAGGAGAACGGAGATGTGCCAGTTTTGCACGGAACACGGCGAAGGGCGGAAGTGGTACCTGGAGATGAAGAACTACTCGGACGAGCTGCTTCACCAGGAGCTGTCCGCCCGGCAGAAGGAAGCCACGCGGGCCAGCACGCGGGTCGAATGGCTGGGACGGTTCATGGAGTGCTTCGAGATGCCGGCCGTCACGGGCATTCCCAAAACGTTCCCGGAACTCGCCGCCGCGATAGCCACGACGGCCGAGTTGCGCGGCCCCGCCGCCAGCGAAGCGGAGATCCTGGAGGAGCGCAAGATCACGCACTTCGGCCAGGTGCTGCCCATCGAGGACGTCGAGAAGGTGATCGACACCGCAGACTCCATCGCCAGGATTCCTTGCGGGTGCCGTTTCATCAGCACGGGCAAGGCCAACGCCCGCTACTGCTTCGGCTTGGGAGTCAGCAACTGGGGCAGCTTGAAGGGGCTACCTGACGCGGCGTCATCGCTGGAGGTGCTCGCCAAGGAAGAGGCCAAGCGGATCATCCGGGAATTCGACCAGGAGGGCCTCATCCACAGCGTGTGGACCGGCGTGACGCCGTACTTGATCGGCATCTGCAACTGCGACCACGACTGCATGGCGTACAAGACCTACATCGAGCAACGGGGCCTGCCCTTCTTCTTCCGCTCGGAGTACGTCTGCCGAGTGGAAGCGGATCTGTGCAGCGGCTGCAAGGACTGCATCAAGCAGTGCCAATTCGGGGCGCAGTTCTACTCCTCCGCTCTGGGGAAGGTGTACATCGACCCCACCCGCTGCTTCGGCTGCGGGGTGTGCCGGTCGGCCTGTCCCACGGACGCCATCCAGCTCCTCCCGCGTGACGAAGACCCGCAGGCCACCGGCGTGTGGCTGAAGTACCCATAGCCGCGCCGATCCCGGTTGCTGGCTCGCGCCGCGGCATCCCTGACAGACTTGACCTGACTTGGCTATTTGGCTAAACTGCCAAATGAGGGATCCATGCGACGGAAAGACACGGCCCGGCTGGAGGCGCGCGCCCGGGTGGTGAAAGCCCTGGCTCACCCCACGCGCCTGTTTGTGGTCGAGGAGCTGGCGCGGCGGCGGCGCTGCGTCTGCGAGCTGGCCCGGATGGTGGGGGTCGATTTCTCGACCATCTCCCGGCACCTGGCGCTGCTCAAGACGGCCGGCCTGGTGGAAACCGAGAAGCGCGGCGCCCAGGTCATCTGCCGCCTGCGGGCCCCGTGCGTGCTGCGGTTCCTGGACTGCGTGGGGGAAGTCATGGAGTCGGCGGCCGCACAGCAGTGGAAGGCGGCGCGGGCCAGGTGAGCTGAGAGCATGGGCTATTGGAAGAACGAGTGGAAGCCGCTCGCCCTGATCCTGGTTCTGTTCCTGGCCTGCTTCCACCTTCCGGTGGGGCGGCCCCGCTTCGACGGCGCGCTGCTGGAGGCGCTGCACCTGGTCAAGTGGTACGCTCAGGAGCACGT
>CAZIRH010000191.1:0-8930 GCA_964541065.1 uncultured Solibacteraceae bacterium | reverse complement strand
GGCTGTGGCGTAGTAGCCGGTGCGGGTGCGCGCCGCCGGGCGGTTGGGGCCGTTCACCCCGACCCGGATCTGGCGGAAACCGCCGTCCAGTTCCTGCTTGGCCGGCGAGTAGGCCAGGATGTACTGGTTGCGGATGTCGTGCGCCACCTGGAGCGTGAACTTGCCGACATCGTCCACCTGGCTGGGGTAGAAGGCCACCCCACCGGTGGCTGTGGCGATGGCATCCAGGGCGCGCCTGGCGCGCTTGGCCTCGCGCCGCTCCTCCTCGTTGAGCAACCCGATGGTGTAGACCAGGATCTCGCTCTGCTGGAGCTTCTGCACCAAGCGCTCGAGGGCGATCTCGCTGGTGTTGTCGTTGCCGTCGGTGACCACCACCAGCACCTTCTTGTCCAGCTTGGCCTTGGCCTTCATGTGCTCAGCCGACAGCTCGATGGCGTCGCGCATGGCCGTGCCGCCGCGCGAGTCGATGCGCTCGACGCCCTCCTCGAGCTTCTTGAGGTCGCTGGTGAAGTCCACGTCCAGGAAGGCCTCGTCGTTGAAGTTGACGATGAAGACCGCGTCCTGCGGGTTGGAGGCTTTCACCAGGGCCATGGCCGCGTCCTCCACCTTGCGGCGCTTCTCCCGCATACTACCGCTGTTGTCGATGACGATGCCCATGGCCACGGGCACATCCTCGCGGCGGAACACCTTGAGCTGCTGCTCGACTCCGTCCTCGAAGACCTTGAAGGCAGTGCGCGGCAGGTTGGTGACGAACTTGCCGTTCCTATCGACCACCGTGGTATGGAGCACCACCAGGCGGGTATCGGTGCGAAAAACCGCGCCGCTCTCCACTGGCGCCGGCTGCGCCCGGCACAGGACCGCCGCCAGCAGCAGGAGACCGCAGCCAGTGGCCTGTCGCGGCACTTTCCTTACCGCTCGCCCACGCTCGCGGCTCGGAACTGAGCCGCGACTGTCAGGGAGCGGTCGCTCACGATGCAGCGGCGACAGGCAGCTAGTTCGTGGGCGCATAGTATCCCAGCCGCCAGAAGACCTTGAGCGGGGGCAGCCCCGGCGGCTGCTTCAGCTTGACCTGCACACGCCGGTACTTGCCGTCGCGTTCCTGATTGGCGGGCGCGTAGCCCAGCACGTACTGGAGGCGCAGCTCCAGGCCGATCTTGGCGGCCACGTCCGGCAGCTCGTTCAGGTTCTCGACCGGGAAGTGGCGCCCGCCGGTCTGCTCGGCCAGCTCGCTCAGCAGGCTCGGCCCGCCGAGCTCTTCGGCGGTGCGTCCCCGGCTGACGACGGGTTCAAAAATACCGATGGCGTAGATCTGCACGTCCGCCTCGCGCACCAGGTTCTTGATTTCGTTTTCCGTGTAGCGGCTGCTGTTGTCGCCGCCGTCGGAGATCACGAGCAGGGCCTTGCGCGGGTTGCCCCCCCGCTTCCTCATCTCCTGGATGGCCAGGTAGACGCCGTCCAGCAAAGCCGTCCGGCCACGCGACTGCGTGAAGGTCAGCCGGTTCTGAATCTCCTCGAGGTCCCGGGTGAAGCCCAGCACCAGCTCGGGGCGATCGCTGAACTGGACCAGAAAGAACTCGTCCTCGGGGTTGGCCAGCTTGGTGAACTGCCCGACGGCCTGGCGCGACTTCTGGAGCTTGGAACCCATGCTGCCGCTGGCGTCGAAAACGATGCCCACCGAAAGCGGCGCGTCTTCGCTGGCGAAATGTGTCACCGCTTGCTCGACCTTGTCCTCGAACAACCGGAAATGCTCCTTCTCCAGCCCGGTCACCAGGCGGTTCATGGGGTCGGTCACGGTTACCGGGATCAGCACCAGCTCGCTCTGGACGCGGATGCTGGGCTGGCGAGTTGCGGCGGCCTCCGCTTCCGGAGTCCTCATCCGAGGCTTGATCGACACCTTGGGATCTTGCGCCCAGCCCAGAAGCAGCCCGCCGCACCCGAGAACCACCCAGCAGCGCCTGACCATCCTATGCGCTACCATCGTCGGTTCTCCCTCTCCGTGGCTGCGGCAGCTTTACAGTATAGCACGCCATCCCGCGCTCCAATCTGTGCTATGATCGAGCGTGCCCCCCAGCGTTTTGGGCGTGATCCCCGCGCGCTTCGCGTCCTCCCGTTTTCCCGGTAAAGCCCTCGCCACGCTGGCCGGCAAACCCATGCTCCAGCACGTTTTCGAGCGCGCCGGCCGGGCCCGCTACCTTACCCGCCTGGTGGTAGCCACCGATGACGAGCGTATCCGGGATGCCGCCCGCAGCTTCCACGCGCCCGTGTGCATGACGCGCGCCGATCACCCTTCGGGCACCGACCGCGCCGCCGAGGTGGCCTTCTCCGAAGACGCCGAGGTGGTGGTCAACATCCAGGGCGACGAGCCGCTCATCGATCCGGCTGCCATCGACGCGGCGGTACTAGGCCTGCTGGAGGATCCCTCCCTCCCCATGGGCACGCTCAAGAAGCGCATCGAGGACCCGCGCGAGCTGGGCAACCACCACGTCGTCAAGGTGGTCACCGACCGCTTCGGCAATGCCATCTACTTCTCCCGCTCGCTGATCCCCCATCAGCGCGACCCGCAGATCGGCAGCCCGGTGCGGCACTACAAGCACGTCGGCCTGTACGTCTACCGCCGCGACTTCCTGCTCCGCTACTCGCAGCTTCCCGTCGGCCCCCTGGAGCAGGCCGAGCGGCTGGAGCAACTGCGCGCCCTGGAGAACGGGTACAAGATCCGCGTGGTGGAAACCGAATACGAATCCCTGGGGGTGGACACGCCCGAGGACCTGGCGCGGGTGGCGCGCCTGTTTGATCGGGTAAACGACCATGGCTAAGTACATTTTCGTGACCGGCGGTGTGGTTTCGTCCCTGGGCAAGGGCATCGCCGCGGCCTCGATCGGCTGCCTGCTGGAGAGCCGCGGCCTGCGGGTGACCCTCCAGAAGTTCGACCCCTACTTGAACGTGGATCCGGGCACGATGAGTCCCTTCCAGCACGGCGAGGTCTTCGTGACCGACGACGGGGCCGAGACCGACCTGGACCTGGGCCACTACGAGCGCTTCACGCACGCCCGGCTCACCCAGAGCAACAACGTCACCTCGGGCCAGATCTACGAGCAGATTATCGCCAAGGAGCGCCGGGGCGACTACCTGGGCAAGACCGTGCAGGTGATCCCGCATGTCACCAACGAGATCAAGGCGGCCATCCGCAAGGTTTCCGGCGACGTGGACGTGGTGATCGCCGAGATCGGCGGGACGGTGGGCGACATCGAGTCCCTGCCCTTCCTGGAGGCCATCCGCCAACTGCGCCACGAGGTGGGGCGCGAGAACGCCTTCTTCGCGCACGTCACGCTGGTGCCGTGGATCGCCGCCGCCCATGAGCTGAAGACCAAGCCCACCCAGCACAGCGTCAAGGAGCTGCGCGCCATCGGCATCCAGCCAGACATGCTGATGTGCCGCGGCGAGCGCCCCCTGCCCCCCGAGGTGAAGGACAAGATCGCGCTGTTCTGCGACGTGGCCGTCGAGGCCGTCATCGCCGAGCCGGACGTCGCCTCCGTGTACGAGGTGCCGCTGGTGCTGGCCGAGCAGCACGTCGATGAGATCATCCTGCGCGCGCTGAAGCTGGAAGCCGGCCCGCGCGACCTCTCCCGGTGGATGGCCATGCTGGACCGGCTCAACAACCCCGCCGACGAGGTCCGCATCGCCCTGGTGGGCAAGTACACCGCTTATGAGGACGCCTACAAGAGCCTCAACGAGGCCCTGCTGCATGGCGGCCTGGCCCACCGCTTGAAGGTCAACATAAGCTGGATCGGCTCCGAGGCCATGCGAACGGCCGACACGCTCCGCCAGCTCGAGCGTTACGACGGCGTCCTGGTCCCCGGCGGCTTCGGCGAGCGCGGCATCGAGGGCATGGTCCAGGCCATCCGTTTCGCGCGCGAGAACAAGGTGCCCTACTTTGGCATCTGCCTCGGTATGCAGACCATGGTGATCGAGTTCGCGCGCCATGTGTGTGGCCTCGCCGAAGCCGACTCGACCGAGTTCAACCCGGCAACGCCCTACCGGGTGATCTACAAACTGCGCGAGCTGAAAGGCGTGGACGAACTGGGGGGCACCATGCGCCTGGGCGCGTACGACTGCGTGCTGGCGGAGGGCAGCTTCGCCCACCGCGCCTACGGTACGCGGCGGATCCAGGAGCGCCACCGCCACCGCTTCGAGTTCAACCGCGAGCACGAGGCCCTGCTCCGAGCCAAGGGCCTGCGCATCGCCGGGGAAACGCCGGACGGCGTGTACGTCGAAATCTGCGAGCTGCCCGATCACCCCTGGTTCCTGGGGTGCCAGTTCCACCCCGAGTTCAGGTCCAAGCCCCTGGAGCCGCACCCGCTGTTCCGCGCCTTCATCGGCGCGGCCTACGAGTACCGCCAGAAACGGCTCGGAAAGGCGACGGTCCTGCGCTCCCAGCCGGTGGCGGCACCCGGCGCCGAGCAGCCGGCCGAAACGCGCCTGGTGTCATGAGCTTCGAGCTGGCGACCCCGCGCGGCGAGAGGATCCCCTCGGGCGGCGGCGCGCCGCTGGCGGTGGGCATCGACGGGCTCTTCACCGAGGTCCACGAAGCCCCCGAACGCGCGCTCTCGGACGGCCCCAACGCCCTGCGCCTGGACCTGCTCGGACCCCTACTGGCGCGCCTCCGGCGCCTGGACGCCCTTGCGAAAGAGGCAGGGTTCTTGAGCTGAACCTCCAATTCTGCTTGACAGGGTCTAACCCCTGGGATAAGTTAGTGGGGCGAGGATTAGTGATGAGAACTTCAAGGATGTGCTGTGCTTTAGTGGTCCTATACTTCCTGGTATCGACTTGCCAAGCCCAGCCGCCTCTAGGGTGCACGGTGAGCACGGCTGTCGTGCCGCCGGATATACGCTCGGATGGGCGGTGGGAACGGGTGATGGACGTCGTGCTTTCATGCGTTGGCGGGGTGCCCACGTCGCCCGGTTCGCCGGTTCCGCAAGCCCGTTTCCAGATCTTCCTCAGCACGAACGCCACCAGCCAGATCCTGAATCCGGTCAACAACGCCACCGAAGTGATGCTGACCATCGGCGAACCGGCGCCCGCCGATCAGAATATCTGTCCGAGCGTCACCGGCTCGGGTTGTGGCCTCACGGGGGCTGTGTCCGGCGGCACGGGTATCGATTACGGGCACCCGGGAAACACCGCCGTCAACGGCTCACAGACTGTCTACAACGTTTACCAGGGCGCCAGCGTGGTCCTCAACTCCCTCCTGTGGGTCGCGGTACCGTTCGACCCGCCCGGACCTCTCGGCACGCGCACCTTGCGGTTTTCCAACCTGCGGGTGGATGCCAGCCTGGTCTGGCTGGGTGGACCCCCACCGCCGACGGTGACGGCCGCGGTGACCGTAGTGAGTTCAATTCCCATCCCGATCGCCAACTCCAACCCCACCGTTGCCTTCCTGCGCACCTCGCCGAGCGCCGAGCTGCGCGATGCCACAAACTCGACGCCACTGGGTCCGGACGGAGCGATGTTCCTGCAATGCGTGGGCAACAACGAAGCTCTGGCCGCCAACCCCGCCAGCACCGATTACCCGCAGGGCCGGTCGTTCGTTGTGCGTTTGGGGGAAGGCTTCGCGGTGGCATTCAAGCGGCGCAATGCGCCGTGGACGAGCGCGGATGTGCAGCCTCTTCCCTTGGCGCAGGCCAACCTGCCGGTGGCATGCGACACCGAGACGGGCTTCTACAACCCAGCCTTTCCC
The DNA here is from genome assembly GCA_964541065.1 of uncultured Solibacteraceae bacterium. GTDB lineage: Bacteria > Acidobacteriota > Terriglobia > Bryobacterales > Bryobacteraceae > VFZS01. The sequence continues at coordinate 3,196 of CAZIRH010000191.1, read as the reverse complement.
GTCAGCGACAACCATCCGGAACGTGCGGGAAAGCCCAGCCAAGGGACCCGGTTCTTCATCCGCTTCCACGCGGCGCCGGTGGGGGTGACGGTGTTCGCCCCCCTGTACGAGCTGGGAAAGGACGCCACAAACAGCCGGGTACGGTTGATCACCGGGACTGACGAACCCGGAGCAGGGTCCTTCAACGCTGCGCTCTTCACCACTCCAATCGAGGGCAAGATGCGGCCGATGACGCCCTACAGCGGCTACGTGCAAGCGATCTACGAGTACACCGGAATCAACGGCTCATCGATCGACCCGCCGGAATCGATCGACTTGCCGTTTGTGGTGGCCTACCGTTCCTCCCCGCCTCCCGCAACGGCCACCGTGCAGATGACCACCGGCTTCGCACCCATATCCTCCGACCTTTCGCCCCTGTCGCCGGTCTTGCCCCGCTTTGCCGACACCTCCGCGCCGGTCACCGCTTTCCGCATCGAGCCCGGAACCCTGCATCTCGTTCACATCCAGACTTGGCCAAGCGCCGCGGGGACGCTCAAGGTGGATGGCGGCAGTCCGCTTCCGGTCTTCAGTGGCTCGATGTGCCATGGCACCAATCACAGCGTGGAAGCGATCAACAATGCCGGCTATCATTTTCAATACTTCTCGGGTCCGTGGACGAGTACCGACAACCCCAAAATGTTCACGGTCAATGCGCCGTTAAACATCGTTGCGAACTTTTCGGAACTGGCGGCGAAAATGGTGCTGAACGGCGTGACGAAAACCGGCCCGGTGAACGCTCGTCAGTGGACACTCAAACTCAAGAACGTGGGGACTGATACCGCTAACGCGCTTCGTGTTTCCAGTATGACGGTGGTCCATTCCGCCGGCCCGGTGTGTACGCCCGTTCTAGTTACTTCATTGCCGATCCCCCTGGGGTCCCTTCCAGTGGGTGGCATCGCGAACGCGCTGGTGACAATCAACTTCACCGGATGCTCTGCAGCTTCCAAGTTTACTGCTACCATCGGTCTTGGGTGGGTAAATGCCGTCACCGGGCATCCCGGGAGTGTTCTTTTGCCGCCGTTGTTGTATCAATCCCGCTAGGAGCCAAGAACGTCATGACAAGACACTTCAAGCGTCTATCCCTTTTGCTCGCGTTGCTGGCCACGTCCTTGGCAGCCGGGCCGGTACTCAGCCTTTCTCCCGCCGGCGGCGCTCTGTCCGGGGGGCCCGGGGAGACCGTTGCCTGGACGATGACCGTCACGAACGACGAGAACTACCTCGTTGTGATTAGCGCCGACTATTTCACCCTGGTCCCCGTCGGCACGTTTACCGACTTGTTCTCGCCAATCTTCGAGGTGGTCGGGCTGGGGTCCTACGCGACGCCGTCACACTCCGGCCTGGGTCTGTACACCATCGATCCATCCGCGCCTGCCGGCGCGCTGTCGATTGGCAGCATCTGGGTCTGGTACGACCTTTACTCGGTCAGCCCGCTGGACCCTGCTTTCAACCCCGACACCGACGGCATCTCCTACGCCAACATGCTGGAAGCCGATGCCTCAGTCTCCGTCGTTCCGGAGCCGTCGCCGGGCCTGATGCTCGGAGCGGGGTTGGCCGCCTTGGGACTGGGGCGCGCAGCGCGCCGGCGGCGCCTGGAACGGCGTCGGTAAGGATTTCGCGCCTGAACGCCTGAGGGCCCGGCGGCGTCAGTATATGTGGCGGTGGTATACCCTGAAGAGGAGGAGCCACCGGGAGGCGGGCGCAATGACAGACCAGGGTCCTGACCGCAAGCGGCGCGGCTTTACGCTCATCGAACTGCTGATCGTGATCACCGTCATCATGATCATCGCCACGGCGGCCACCTTCAGCCTGCCGAAGTTCCTGATGAAGAGCCGGGAGACGGCCGCCGTCACCCAGCTCAAGCACTTGCACGAAGCGCAGGCCATGTACCGCTCCGATTTCGGCAAGTTCGCCATCTCGCTGGCCCAGCTCGGCCCCTCCCCGGACGGGCGCTCCACCCCGAACGGCGCCGGCCTGATCTCCTCCGACCTGGCCCAGGGCGCCAAGAGCGGGTATAAGTTCGAGCTGCAGGGCCGCGCGGACGGCTACAGCATCAGCGCCATGCCCAACGTCTACAACACCGACGGGCGGCGCAGCTTCTTCTCCGACGAGAGCATGATCATCCGGGAGAACTGGGGCCCCGAGCCCGCCACGGCGACCAGCCCGGAGGTCAAGTAGCCCGGCCGCCGCTCCGTCGCATGGCGCGGTGCTGGTGCAGCCCGCACATCAGTAAGTCGCCCGGCCGCCGCTACAGTCGTAGCACTGGCCGGTGACAAAGGAGCAGTCCGGGCTGGCCAGGAAGTGCGCCACCGCGGCGACCTCCTCGGGCGACCCGGTGCGGCGCATAGGGATGCGCTCGACCATGTAGGCCACTTGGGCGGGGGTGAGCTGCTCGAGGATGGGCGTGCGCACCACCGCCGGGGCGATGGCGTTGACGCAGATGCCTTCCTGCGCCACCTCTTTGGCGAGCGCTTTGGTGAAACCGATGACGCCGGCCTTGGTGGCCGAGTAGCCCGTCATGTTGGGGTTGCCTTCCTTGCCGGCGATCGAGGCGAGGTTGACGATGCGCCCGTAGCGGCGCGCGCGCATGTGCGGCAGCACCGCGCGGCAGCAGTGGAAAACGCCGGTGAGGTTGATGGCGATGATGCGCTGCCACTCCTCTTCGGTCTGCTCCCACAGGGGAGCGGCGCGCCCGGCAATGCCGGCGTTGTTGACCAGCACGTCGATGCGGTCCGTCCAGGCCAGCACCTCGTCCACGGCCTTCCGGACCGACTCCGCGCTGGTCACGTCGAGCAGCACTGGCCGCGCCGGTCCGCTCTCGGCGAGGGAGGCGGCCACCCGTGTGGCGCCCTCCAGGTTGACATCCGCCACCGCCACCGATGCCCCGGCGCGCGCCAGGCGCCGGGCGATGGCCTCCCCGATGCCCTGCGCCGCGCCGGTGACGATGGCCGTCTGCCCACTCAGGTCGAAGAACTCGGGCATGGGGACGCTCCCGGGCTATTCTTCCTTGACCACCTGCACTCCCACCTCGATGGTGACTTCGCGGTGCAGGCGGATGGGCACTTTGTACTCGCCCAGTTGCCGGATGGGGTCCGGCAACTGGATCTTGCGGCGGTCGATCGTGAAACCCCGCCGTTCGATCTCCAGGGCGATGTCCTTG
>CAZIRH010000190.1:0-8935 GCA_964541065.1 uncultured Solibacteraceae bacterium | reverse complement strand
CATTGTCGGCGTTGAGGAAGACGAGGATCGTCCACTTGCGCTCCGACGGCTGCAGGCTGAAGTACACGTAGGCGGTTGCGCCCGCGGTCACCGCCTTGCCCGTCTTCGTCAGCGGCGAATAGCCGCTCTTGCTCGCCTTCACGCTGTAGGTGCCCGCCGGCAGGTCGCGGTCAATGTAGTAGGCGCCGCTGGCGTTCGTCGTCGCCGTGCCGCGCAGGACGCTGCTCTGATAGGCTTCCACTGTCGCTCCCGCAATGTATGCGCTCGTCACCTTGTCCTTCACCCACCCCCTCAAGCTCCCCGAAAGCTGCAGACCGAAGTTGACCTGGCCAATCGCACCCGGGCTCAGGGTCACCGATTTCCCCTGCCGCACATACCCGGCCCTCGCGGCCACCACGCTATAGGTGCCCGATGCCGAGAGGCCGATTTGATGAGCCCCGATTCGATATATGCCGCCAGCGTCGGTGAGGGCGGCGCCTTTGAGCACACTGCCCAGGTAGACCGACACCGCGGCCCCGGCGATCCTGGTGCTTGTGCCGGCAACCGCCACGAACCCCCTCAAGCACTGCACATCGAGCCAGAAATGCACGTAGGTCGTTTGCCCGCCAGTGACGGTGACGTTCCCCTTCGCGCGCGGGACGCAGCCGACCTTGGTGGCGCTGACGACGTAAGTGCCAGCGGGTAATTCACTGTCCATGACATAGATGCCGCTTCCGGCCGTTTTCACGCTCGCGCGCGGCACGCCGCCCAGCGACGCGGTCACCACCGCGTCGGCCATGCCCGTCCCGGTCGCCAGGTCCGTGACCTTCCCGCTGAGCAGCCCCGACAGCTCCAGTTGAAAGTTGACCGGGGTGGTTGACCCCGGCGGCACCGTGATGCCGGTCTTGGTTTGAGACACATAGCCCCGCTTGCGGGCGGTCACACTGTAGGTGCCGGGCGGGAGCTTGGTGATCGAGTAGAGGCCGTTGGCATCGGTTGTCACCGAGCCCTTGAGCACGCCGCCCAAGCGCGCCTCGACCGTCACCCCGCGAAGGTTAGAGGTCGTTCCCAGCGCGCGCACCTGGCCGCCAACGGCCCCTGGCGGGGTCACCAGGATGATGGTGTCGCTATAGACCGCCGATTCGCTCATGTCGGCGTAACGCACCTTGCAGTCCACCTGCACCGGGCCGTCCGGCGCCGCCGCCGTGATCTGCTTGCCATAGAAGAACGGCTCCCACGCCGTCCAGCCGCCCGAGCCCGGATAGTTGAACTGCATCTCGCGCGGCCGGATCGCCCACAGGCTCAGGTTGAGGGTAGGGCTGGTGGCGTCGGTCGCTCCCTGGTTGATGACCAGGCGCGGGGCCGAGCGCATCAGCCACACCTCGGATACCTGCGGCTCCGTGGACCCCGGCTGCCAGCTCAGCGTCAGCTCCCCATCGGCGGTGAGGGCCTGCGGGACCGCATATTCATACTGCTGCGGAGGGTCGAGCATGGAGAACGCGTCGTGGATGCGCACGCCGTCGGCGTCCAGGAGGAAGTTCTTGCCGTAGCCGTAGGTGGTCCTGAGCACGTATTGGGCCGTCGTGTCGAGGCCGGTGAAGTGCATCTGCATCGGCGTCACGTTGGTCATCGCCCACTGCCGCCAACTCAGCCGCGCCCTAGGATATCTCAAGGAATCCCAGGAACTCTGCACCGTGAGCAGAAACCCGGGATCCTGTTCCCAGGTAAGGTCGTGCAGCAGATGCGGCTGCTCGCCCTCCGCGCCATTGCCCAGGTCGTCATAGAAGCCGTCGGGGCCGCCCATCTCCCAGCCGATGAGCCGCGCGATCGCGGCCAGTTTATCGAGCTCGCCGCCCAGGGCAAGAATGGCGTTCAGTTCGTCCTCCAGCCACAGCCGGTTGTTGAGCGGCTCGTCCAGATAGTCCAGCGGAGCCTGGTTCGCCTGGTAGGCTCCGTGCCGCGGCACGCTCAACTGCATGCCGATGGCAGCATTGAGGCTGTCGCCCAGCTCCATGATGCGGGCTCGCAGGTCGGCCCCCACCCCCGAGTCATCCTGGCTGGCCAGGGTGTCCAACGCGGCCTGGATCGCGGTGTCCGCCCCCACCGTCCACGCCTGGGCCAATTGGTTGTAGGCCGCCTGCTCCAGCGAAGCCGCCTCGATGCGCCGCGCCCGCACGTAGGCGTCATAGTAGGCGCGCAGCAGCCCCTGCTGGAAGCGCCAGTTGCCGGCCAGCCTGGGCGAGGCTGCGTCCTCCAGGTCCTGCCACTCCGCCAACGTGCTGTCAATGCCGCCATTCGCGATCACGGAGCCAACCCAGCTGCCCTCCAGGTCGAGCAAGGCGGAGACCATCCCGGTCCCGAGCTCGTTGCTGAAGAAGTAGCGGTTGTAGTCCTCCATGATGCTCCCGACGGTCGCCGTGGGATCCCACAGCCGGGCGCTCCAGATCGCCTTGTTCATATCATCGTTCACGCCGTCGGAGTAGCAGACCGCGCCGTCGGTGTAGTTGCCGGACCAGGTGCAGATGTAAGCCTCGGCCACGGGGCGCGGGTTGATCGGCTCGCGGCCCAGGGTGAGGGCGAAGGCGTGGTCCCAGTCCGGCACCGGGTACTGGTTGCGCACGCAGTGGGTGATGTCGGGGTAATGCCGCACCCCGTAGCCCGCGGGCGTCTGCGTGTCCATGTTGTCCAACGTGTCAGGCGAACCGGGGCCATAGACGATCCCGTTGAACCAGGTGGGCTGCACCGTCTGCAGGTAGTTGTAGAACCAGTCGCGCTCGGCGAAGGAGAACCCCTGGTTCGAGATCCACATCTCGGCATTGGGATGGTAGGCCCGCAGCCGCCCGGCCAGCTCCTCGCAGAAGGGCACCAGCACCGCCGCCGCGTTGTCACCGGGGTCCCCGCCCGGCACGAACACGACGTCAACCCGGCTGCAGGCGGCGAACAGCGCCTCCCGGTCTGCGAGCAGCCCCGATCGCTGCGCCGGGTCGCTGAGGTCGGCCTCGGCCGGCAGCCACATCCACACCTTGAGATCGTAGTCCTTGAGCAGCGAGCACAGCGCCAGCGTCATGTCCCACGGGTGCACCGGCATCAGCGGTCCCTGGACATCGCTCGGGGAGCGCGGCGGGATCAACTCCACCGAGTTGATCCCGAAGATGATCAGGTCGCGGATATACTGCTCGTACTGGTTGATGCCCCACTTGTCATAGGTGTTGCTTCTCTGGCGGTAGCCCAGTTGGTGGCCGCGGATGGGCAGCGCCGGCGCCGACTCCTCGTTGAGTGCGGGCACGACCAGGCCCTCTCCGTACACATACTCCATCTTGCGCATGAGCTTGCCCGCCGCATAGAGCGTTCCCCGACCATCGCCGCCCGCGCAGATCACGTAGGGGGTCCCCGCGCTCGTCATAGTTTCCAGGTGAAAGTTCTCCGACGACAGGCTCAGCCCCGGCCGCAGCGCGTCAATGAGCGCGTGGCGCCCGGCGCACCCCACCAGGAATGCGGTCACATTCGGGTCGGGGACAAACGCGCTGTGGTCTATGACCGATACGTCGGCGCCCGTGCGCGCCAGGATCTCGTCATGGAGCATGTCGGCCGCTTTCTGCTCAGGCGTGCTCGACAAATCGTTGTCGGTCACGATGACGACCTGGTTAACCGCCGTAATGGTGCGCCAGACGGGCAGAGGCGTCGGCTCGACACCGGGTCCCGAGACCCCGTCATCTGAGGTGAGAACCGGCTGGGGGAACACCTGCCACTCCGTTTGCCCCAATGCGACCGTTCCGGCGGCGCAGGTCAGCGCCACTAGGCTGATGATGACCCAGTACTTGCGCATGGAAACACCCCTGTGATTCGAGAGCTCCAGCCCTATTACGCTGCTACCGGCGACTCCGGCGGTGCGTGGGTGGACTACAGACGTTGCGAGGTGTGCAGGGTGGTGTAACGCTGACTTGAAAGGCGCCCTGAGTCCCGATGCGCAATGCCAGGCCTCCCCGTCTCGCTTCCTGCAGGACGCGCCCGCTGCCGGGGCTCACGCTTAGGGCTGCCAGCCATCACACACCGGGCAGAAAGATGGGTGTGCGGCGACCCCCATGTCTCTGCCTCCGCCGAGATTCCCGGATAGGGGGATTCGACGAGCGCACAGAGATTCCTGCTGCTCGCCATGTGTGGTGCAACTTCCAGGGGTGAAGGTATTGTCTTGTCGCTGGTCAGTCGAATCAATGGTACGCAGCCCGGCAAATCCTGCCAAGCCTTGGCTGCTTCGGCACCTTGCTGTCCGCACCTGTCGCCGGGGGGCCGGTTCGCCAGCCGAAGCCTTAGCAAGGGCTGGTGGAGAAGGAGCCACCGTGGGCAACGCGAACTCTTTGGCACGCCGCGCCCGCGCGCGATACTGCGCGGCTGAGCATCGGCGCGGTAAGGTTCGAGCGTGGCGGGAGATTCCGCGGGAGGTGTGAGCGTGGCTGCGAACAGTCTTCTTCCGCGCGCGTTCACTCCGCTGCCCCTGGGAAGTATCCGGCCGCTGGGGTGGTTGCTCAACCAGCTCCGCTTGCAGGCAAGCGGATTGAGCGGGCATTTGGATGAGTTCTGGCCCGATGTCGCAGAGAGCGGATGGATCGGCAGGACCGCCGAGGCCTGGGAGCGAGGGCCCTACTGGCTCGACGGCGTCGTCCCGTTGGCCTTCGTGCTGGACGACGCGCGGCTCAAGGGCAAGGTGCAGCGGTGGATGGGCTACATTCTCGATCACCAATCCGAGGACGGATGGCTCGGGCCTGTCCAGGACACGGCTAGAGGTCGCCGCGCCCACGATCCGTGGCCGGTGTTCGTGGTGCTGAAAGCGATGACGCAGTATTACGAGGCAACCCGCGAGCCGCGAGTGATCCCAGCGATGCTGAAGTTCCTCCACCGGCTGGCCTTGCTCCTGGAGGATGAGCCGCTGTTTCAATGGGCACGCTACCGCTGGCAGGACCTGGTAGTGAGCCTTCACTGGCTATACGAGCGGACCGGGTCGGAGTGGTTGCTCGAACTGGCGGCCAAGACCCAATTGCAGGGCCACGACTGGAGGGCCCAGTTCGCCGATTTCCGCTACCGCGAGCGCGTGGCCCGGGGCGAGGGCTGCCTCGACACGCACGTCGTGAACAACGCCATGGCAGTCAAGCAACCAGGGGTGTGGTATCGCCAGTCCCGAGACGAGGGTGACCGACGCGCGGTGTCACGAATGATCGAGGTGCTGGACGAGTACCACGGTCAGGCGACCGGCGTCTTCACCGGCGATGAGCACTACGCCGGCCGGAACCCGTCGCAGGGAACCGAGCTGTGCGCGGTGGTAGAGTATATGTACTCGCTCGAGGTCCTGGCAAGCGTGCTTGGCGAGCCGTGGCTATGCGATCGGCTGGAGATGATTGCGTTCAACGCGCTTCCCGCGGCTTTCAAGCCGGACATGTGGGCCCACCAGTACGACCAGCAGGCGAACCAGGTGATCTGCCGGGTGGCGGAGGACCGAGTCTATACCACCAATGGGCCGGACGCGAACATCTTCGGGCTCGAGCCCCACTGTGGCTGCTGCACGGCAAACATGCACCAGGGCTGGCCGAAGCTTACCTCCCACCTGTGGATGGGTTCACCCGACGGTGGGCTTGCCGCCATGGCCTATGCGCCCTGTGGCGTGGTAACGGAGATTGGCGGCTCGGGAGTGAGCGTGACCGTTGACACGAAGTACCCGTTCGATGACACCATCGGCCTGACCGTCTCGGCCCAACGGCCGGCCAGATTCCCTCTGCGATTGCGGATACCCGCATGGGCACAGGGAGCGACCGTGGTGGTCGGCGATGAGCCGGCGGCGCAAGCGGAGGCGGGCGCCCTGCATGTTCTCGCGCGGGAATGGCGCGGTCAAACCCAGGTGGCTTTGCGATTGCCCATGCCGGTCAGAGTCCAGCGTGGCTACCATGACAGCGTCGCGATCGTGCGAGGGCCCCTGGTGTACGCCCTGGCAATCGGAGAGGAGTGGCGGAAGGTCGGAGGCGAGGAGCCGCACGCGGACTGGGAAGTCCACCCCACCACACCCTGGAACTATGCGCTGGCGGTTGATACCGAGTATCCCGAGCGGTCCATCCGGTTCGAGAAGCGCGCCTTCGGCGACTGCCCCCTCTCTCCGCAAGGCGCCCCGATCGGGGCGAAGGTGAAGGGCCGCCAGGTCACGCCGTGGGCACTGGAACACAACGCCGCCGGGCCGCCGCCGCAGAGCCCGGTGCGCTCATCGGCTCCCCTGGAGGAGCTTGCGCTCATCCCCTATGGTTGCACCAACCTGCGGGTGACGGAGTTCCCGCTCCTCGACCGCGCCGCCGACTGAGGGCGCCCTTATCCGCTCCAACCACAGACTCTCGTGCATCACAGTGAAGTGCCTGTGCAGCGCCAAGTCCATGTGGCACAGCCGCCCCCGGCTGTGCTGGCGCCGCAAACGCGGCGCCAGATTGAACAGGCGGGGACGCCTGTTCCACATCCGAGGACACACCCTCAGCCTCGGCGCGCCAGCCGGTTGTTCCTCATACCCTAATACACGAGCCTCCTTAAGTACACCCGCTCCGTGCAGGCCCGCAGGCTCTGAGCCCTTCGGCTTCGCTCAGAGCCTGCCCTGAGCCTGTCGAAGGGGTGAACTCCGTCGAAGGCGATGCGGACGAGGTCGCGGGTTTCGATCGCAGGATGGATGGCCGATGTCAGCCGTAGGGGCGCGCGGTAGGGGCAAGGCATGCCTTGCCCCTACTGCGCCCCTACTTCTTCTTTATCAGCCACGCCTCCGCGATCTGCGCACCACCTCCGCCCACCTCCGACCAGGCCACGTCGAGGGTGCCGGCGGCGGTCGCCGACGGGGGCACCTCGAACTCATGCCGCGCCGGCTTCTGGGGATCCGACGCGACCGGGTCGCCGAGTTTCTCCCCGTTCACAAAGAGCTGATACGTGCCTTTGCCGCGCCCGGCGTACGTCGCTCTGATGACATAGGTCGCATTGCGGTCGAGCCCGGTGTAGCGCAGCCGCAGGCGGCCAGCCGCCGTATTCATCCAGGACATGCGTTGGTACAGCGGCGACATCGGCCTTTGGTGCGCGTCCTCGGGGCCGAGCATGAACGTGGGATCCTGTTCCCAGGTCACGGCGCGCACCAGGTGCGGATCCATGAGGTTGGCATGGTTGCCGAGGTCATCATAGAACCCGCCCGGGCCGGGATCGGTCCAGTTAACCCACTGGGCGATGGCAGCAAGCTGCGCCTCGCGGGTGGGCAGCTTGCGTATCTCGGGGAGCTGCGCAGCGAGCCATGGGCAATCGCTGACCGGCGCATCATTGTTGTCAAGCTGCGCACCGCAGCGGGGGCTGTTCGATCCGTACTCCTTCACGCTCAGTTGTATGCCGATGCTCTTGAACAGCTCTCCGCCCAGCTCGTGAATGCGACCGCGCAGGGCGGGCGCGGCGGTGAGCGGGTCGGCCTCCGCCAGGATCTTGTCGGCGGCGGCCATCGCGGCCTCGGGGCCGACCTGGGGGGCCTGCTTCAATTCGGCATAGGCCCGCTCCAGCAGCTTCTGGTCACGGCGCAGCCGCGCCTGGACGAACATGTCCCCGTAGGCCCGGATCAGGCTGTGCTGGAAGCGCCAGCTGGCGAGCTGCTTGGGAGTGGCGCGCTTCTCCATCGCCTCCCAGTGGGCAAACGTCTGCGCTACTTGAGGGCTAGTCGCGGCAGGGCCAACCCAGTTCTTCTCCAGCATCAGCACCCCGTCTGCAACCTCGTCCGCGAACTCCGGCCCGAAGAAGCAGCGCCCGAAGTCACGCAGCACCTCGCGCACATCCGCCTTAGAGTCCCACAGCAGCGCATCCCAGATAAACTTATTGACGTCGTCGCCCACGCCATCCGAGTAGCACACCGCCCCCACGGTGCCCGCCGATGCCATGCGGAGGATGTGGGCATACTGGGTGGGGCGGGGCTGGATGGGCTGGCGCTCATAAGCCTGCGCCCACGGCTCATCTAAGTGCGGAAACGGGAACTGGCACACGAGAGCATGCGTTATGTCCGGGTACAGGCGGATGCCGTACTTCGCCGGCAGCATCTGCCGCGTTTGCTCCGACGTCCGCGGGGAGCTCGGCCCCCATACGATCCCCGCCAGCCAGTCGGGTTGGTTGGCCCGCAGGTACTCGATGAAGTATTCCAAGCCCTCGACCCCCCATTTCTGGTCGGAGACCCACAGCTTGGCGTTAGGGTGATGCTGGCGCAGCAGCTCCGCCAGATCCCGCAGGTAGGGGATCATCGCCTGCGGGGAGGTGTTGCCCGGATCGCCCGCAGGCACGAAGACGTGGTCAATGCGCTTGCAGGCCGCAAATAGCTGCTCCCGGTCGAGAAGGGTGGCCGCCCGCCGCTGCGCATCATCGGTCGCGTTGTCCTCTATCGGCAGCCACAGCCATACATCCATGTCATACGTATCGAGAAGCGCGCTCAGCGCCGCCGTCATGTCCCACGTGTTCAGCGGCATCAGCCGATCGGGGAGCGCGATCCATTCCACCCCGGGGCCGCTCGGCGGAATCAGCTCCACGCTGTTGTTGCCGAAGATAATCAGGTCGCGGATGTATTGGGCATATCGCCCCACATCCCACGCATCGTAGGCGTCATTCTTCTGCCGGTAGCCCAGCTGCATCCCGCGCACCGGATACTCCGGCGCGCTCGCAACCGACAGCTCCGCCGGCGCCCCGAGCCTGCCCTCCCCCCAATCCACCGTGCGCAGCAGCTTCCCCACCGCAAACAGCGTCCCGCGCCGGTCGTTGCCGATGCAGCACACCGTCGGCCCCGGCCGCGACGTGGTATCCACCATCACCACATAGCCCTCCGCGGCGGGCTTGCCTTCCGCCGCCGGCGCACCGGCCTTCATCACCGGCTCGGGAAGCGCCAAACCCGCCGGCAGCGCCGGCAGCCGCTCCCGGCTGCCTACGATGA
>CAZIRH010000189.1:0-8966 GCA_964541065.1 uncultured Solibacteraceae bacterium | reverse complement strand
TGGTGCCGCCACTGGCCGCGACCTCGGAGTTCGACGTCTTCCACCTCCGCTACAACGCGGTGCACACGGGCGCCGAGCGGGACGTCTTCCCGCACCTCCCTGCCGCAAACCGCCCGGGCATCGTAGCGTTCAAGGCGACGTCGTCGCGGCGGTTGCTGGGCCACCGCAGGATTCCAGAGAACGAGAGAGTCCCCACGGCCGGCGATTGCTACCGCTTCGTGCTCTCGAACCCGGCCGTGGATGTCACGATGACCGGCCCGGCCAACGCCGCGCAACTGGAGCACGCGCTCGAAGCGTTCCGTCGTGGCCCCATGTCGGCAGAAGAGCTGGCCTGGATGCGCCGCGTCGGGGACGCCATTTACGGCAAGCCACGGAGGTGAGTGATGCGTTCCAGGTTTCCATTTGCTGCTGCGCTGTTGGCAATCCTGCCCGCCCCGTCGCCGGCCGCCGGGGCGCGCGTCTGGGAAGAAAAGCTTGTCATCCCGACCTACGAGCTTGGAGCTCCGGACCCCAACCCGGCCTGGGGCTCGCGGCGGCCCGTCTACCCCTACCCGCGCCTGGACACGCTCACCAAGCGGAGGGTCGAGAAGGCCTGGCAGGCGGTGTATCTGGAGAACGAGTATCTCAAGGTGACCGTGCTGCCGGAGCTGGGCGGCAAGCTGTACGCCATCTTCGACAAGATCGCCCGCCGGGACGTGCTCTACACCAACCACGTCGTCAAGCACGGCATCGTGGGCATTCGCGGGGCGTGGACCTCGGGCGGCATCGAGTGGAATTTCCCGGACGGCCACACCGTCACCACGGTCTCACCCGTGGACTACGTCACGCGCCTGGAACCGGATGGCTCGGCCACGGTGACGGTGGGCGATACCGAGCGCATCCAGCGCATGCAGTGGGCCGTGACCATCCGCCTGCGGCCCCTCTGGAAGGTGGTCGAGACGGAGGTCACGCTCAACAACCGGCGCGACGTGCCGGGCCGTTACTGGTTCTGGGCCACGGCCGCGGCGCCAGCGGCCGAGGACCTGCGCTTCGTCTACCCCATGCGCGAGGCCTACCCGCACGTCTTCTGGCCGGTGTTCACGTTCCCCCAGTACAAAGGCGTCGATCTGGGCCTCTATCGCGAGGTGCCCAACGCGCTCTCGCTGTTCGCCCGCAACTCCCACCGCGACTTCTTCGGCATCTACTACGAGAAGTCCGACTGGGGCGTCGTGCACGTGGCCGACCACCGCGAAGTGGTGGGCAAGAAGACCTGGACCTGGGGCACGGACGACGCCGGCAAGATCTGGGTCGAGAAGCTCACCGACGCGGACGGCCAATATGTCGAGTTCCAGGCGGGCCGCTACGAGACGCAGATGGAGCACGAGTGGCTCCTCCCCCACCGCGTCGAGCACTTCACTTCTTACTGGTTCCCGGTGGCCAAGCTGGGCGGGGCCTGGGACGAGGCCAACCGCAACGGCGCGCTGCGCCTCACCTGGGGCGACGGCCAGTTCGGCCTCGCCGTCAGCGTGAACGCGCCGTTTGAGAACGCCGTGTTGACGCTGGAGACGGAAGGCGCACCCGTGCTGCGCGAAACCACGAGCCTGGACCCGGGCAGTGTGCGCATCATCAAAGGGTCGAATGCGCGCGTGGCCGCCAACCGGCCCCTCACCTTTCGCCTCACGCGCCCCGACGGCGCCGAGTTGATCAGCTACCGCACCGACCTGCCTCCCGACGGCAACCCCGAGTTCCGGCCTGCCACGCGCCCGGTGGCCGACCCGCAGGTTGCCAGCAGCGCCGAGCAGGCTTTTGTGGCGGGGCAGATCGCCGACCGGGAGAGCCGCGACGCGGCGGCGCGCGCCTCCTACGAGGAGGCGCTGAAGCGCGATGCCGGTTTCGCGCCGGCGCACATCGCGCTGGGAGTGTCCCACTATCGCAGTGGCGAGTTCGACCAGGCCGCCGAACACCTGGAGGCTGCGCTGCGGCGCAACCGCGATGCGGGCGACGCCCACTACTACCTGGGGCTGGTGCGGCGCGCCCAGGGCCGCTCGCTGGAAGCCCGGCGCCAGCTTCTGTGGGTCGTGCGTGCGGGCCACCGGGAATCGGCCGCGCGATACGCGCTGGGCGAGATGGCGCTGGCTGCCCGCAACACCCTCGAGGCCGTCGAGCACTTCGAGGAAGCCGTGCGGCTGGAGCCGCGGGATCTCAAAGCCCGCGCCGTGCTGGCGATGGCGCTGCGCCTGGCCCGGCGCCTGAACGAAGCCCAGGAGACCATCGACGCCGTGGTGCGCCAGGTGCCCATCGACTACCTGGCGCTCAGCGAGCAGAGCCTCATCCTGAGGGCGCGGGGCCGGGAAGCGGAGGCGACCCGCGTTTGCGACCAGGTATGGCGGCTGCTGGCCCGTGAGCCGGATGCGGTGCTCGAGTTGGCCTTCGACTACCTGGCGGCGGGCCAGGTGGAGCTGGCCGCACAGGTGCTCGAAGTGGCCATCGCCCGCGGCGGCGCCTATCCCATGCTGCACTACACGCTGGGCTATCTCGCGGAGCGCCGTGGTGACCGCGCTGGCGCTGCCGGCCACTACCGCGCCGGGGCCAAAAGCGATCCGGCGTTGGTTTTCCCGCACCGCCTCGAAGAGATTGCGGCGCTCGAAGCCGCGCGCAGGGCCGACCCGCAGGACGGCCGTGCCGCCTACTACCTGGGCAGCGCCCTGGCCTCCAAGCTCCGGTGGACCGGAGCCCTCGCCGCCTGGCGCGACGCCGTGCGCCTGGACGCGGCCAACGCCGTCGCGTGTCGCAATCTGGGCTGGGCGCTGTGGCGCCACGCGGAGGACAAAGACGCGGCGCTGGCCGCCTATGAGCAGGCCATGCGCCACGCGCCGGGCGACATTCACCTCTACACCGAGACCGACCGGCTGCTGGCCGCAATGAAGGCCACCGAACGGCGTGTCAAGCTGTTGAGCGAAGCGCCGGCCGCGGTGCGCGCGGCCCCGCCTGTGATCCTGGCGCTGGCCGCGGCCTACGTGGACGCAGGACGGTTCGCCGAGGCCGCGCCGCTGCTCGACAACACGCAGTTCACCGCGGGCGAAGGCGAAACCTCGGCCCTGGTGGTCTTCCGCAACGCGCATCTGGGTCTGGCGGAGCAGTACAAAGCCGCCGGGCAGCTTGAGAAGGCCGCCGCCGAGGTGCTCCGCGCGGCCGAGTACCCGCGCAACCTGGGGGTGGGTCGCTCCGCGTGTCGCTCGCGGCCGGGCGGCTGCCCCACCGAGCCACGATGAGATTGCCACACTCGAGTTGGGAGGCGCCATGAACAGACGCGATTGGTTCACCAGCCTGGCGGCCATGGCGGCCGCGCCGCCAAGCGACGCGCCGCAGGCCAAGCCCGCGCTCGCGCTGAGCGACTACGAACCCAGGAGCATGCTGCACGTGCCCGAGACCAAAGTGGAACGGTCGCGCTTCCCCGTCATCGACGTGCACGCGCACCTCTCGTGGTCGGCCGGCCTGGGCAGGGAAGGGGGGCCGAAGCACACTGCCACGCCCGCGGAGGTGCTGGCGGTCATGGATCGCAAGAACATCCGCATGATGGTGAACCTCACCGGAGGCCACGGCGAAGCGCTGAAGGAGACCGTTCGCTACTGGCAGGCGCCGCATCCGGATCGCTTCCTGGTCTTCACCGAGCCGTGCTGGAACCGCTGCGCGGAGGCGGGCTACTCGAAGATTCAGGCCGACGAGCTGGCGCGGGCGCGCCAGGCGGGCGCGCGGGGCCTGAAGATCCTCAAGACCCTGGGCCTGTACTTGCGCGAGCAGATCACCCGTGGCCCGCTCATCAAGGTGGACGATCCGCGCTTCGATGCCATGTGGGAAGCGGCCGGGGCGCTCAAGATGCCCGTGGCCATCCACACCTCGGATCCCGAGGCCTTCTTCCTGCCCATCGACCGCTTCAACGAGCGCTGGGAAGAGCTGCACGCCCACCCGGACTGGTCGTTCCACGGCCAGGATTTCCCCTCCAACCAGGAGCTGATGGAGGCCCGCAACCGGGTGGCGGCGCGGCACCCGCGCACCCAGTTCATTTACCTGCACGTGGGCGACTCGGAGAACCTGCCTTGGGTCTCCGAGTGGCTGGATCGCTACCCCAACGTGCATGTTGAGATCGGCGCGCGCATCGGCGAGCTGGGCCGCCAGCCGCGCACCGCGCGCCGCTTCTTCGACCGCTACCAGGACCGCATCCTCTTTGGCACCGATGCCGTCCCTCACGGCGACGAGTATCCCCAGCAGGTGTTCGGCGACGCCCTCTACGAGATCTACTACCGGTTCCTCGAAACCGAGGACGAGTACTTCGACTACGCCCCGGCGCGCATCCCGCCGCAGGGGCGCTGGCGCATCTACGGGCTAGGACTACCGGAGCGCATCCTGCGCAAAGTCTACTCCCAGAACGCCGCGCGGCTGCTGGGCCTACCGAGCCGCGGCCGTTAGGGAGCGACCACCAGCTTCTCCTCCAGCCGCGCCAGCGGCTCGATCTCCCCGGCCAGTGGCGCGGCATACTCGACGTAGGCCGGCAGCAGGTCGTTGCCTGCCTCGTTGATCCACTCCGCCGGCACCAGGCGCTCGTGGTTGGCGACGTCCGACAGCTCCGCCAGGCCGGTGGTGCAGCGATACTCCGCGCCCGGCTCGCGCACCAGCGTGACCATCTTGCCCGTCATCCCCTCGACCGCCGCCTGGACCGCGGCCTGGCCGCACAGGCGAGCCTCCCGGCGATCGGTCTCGGAAATGTGAGCGGCGCTGGCCCGGCCCAGCAGGCCGGGCTTCTCGCTGCGCGCGCGCAGTTTCAGGCGGTGGTTGATTAGGCTCGCCAGGTTGTGCGAGAGGTTCCCGATGACGCGCCAGCCGAAGCTGTCCGGGATGGCCTGATCCGCGCCGAAGGGCTCGCCCTTCTCGTCCTTCTGCGCTTCGCTCACGGCGATGACCGCGTAGCCGTCGCGCCGGTAGACGGCGTCCACGTCGCTCAAGAGCTGATCCACCGTGAGCGGCCGCTCGGGGCAGTAGATGAGCTGCGGCGGATCGTCGGGACGGCGGCGGGCCAGTGCCGCCGCAGCCGCCAGCCACCCGGCGTTGCGCCCCATGGCCTCGATGAAAGTCACCCGGCGCGGCAGCGCGCGCAGGTCGGCGCCGATGTCGCGCGCGGCGCAGGCGAAGAAGCGGGCCGCCGAGCCGTAGCCGGGGCAGTGGTCGGTCTCCGGCAGGTCGTTGTCCACGGTCTTGGGAACGCCGATCACCCGCAGCTCGTAGCCGCTCTGGGCGGCCAGCCGGGACACCTCCAGGGCGGTGTCCATCGAGTCGTTGCCGCCCGTGTAGAAGAAGTAGCGCACGTTGCGCGCCCGGAACACCTTCAGGATGCGCTCGTGGTCCTCCGGCTTGACCTTGTAGCGGCAGGAGCCCAGCGCCGAGCCCGGGGTCAGGCCGATGGCCGCGATCAGCGCCCGGTCCTGCCGGTAGAGATCGTAGAACTGCTCGTCGAAGACGCCCAGGATGCCGTAGCGCGCACCCCACAGGGCGGTGATCTCCTCGTGCCGGCGGCACTCCTCGATGACGCCCGCCAGGCTGGCGTTGATCACCTGGGTGGGGCCGCCGCTGTGGGCCACCACGGCCACTCCTCTCAACTGGCTCACGTTTCCTCCGGGTAGATGCGGACTCCTTCGACCACGCGGGTGATGACGCGGTCCGGGCTCGGTTTGTCGGGGTCCAGGCCCAGCCGCAAGCTCAGATGATAACCCAGAAGCTGCGCGAAGACGATCTCGGCCGGCGTGCGCAGGTGATCGGGCAGCGCGGAGGCCGGCGTCGAGATGACCTGCTCGAACAGGTGGCTGTCCATCTCGGGCTCCCCCAGCGCCACCAGGCGCCCCAGTTTCTTGGCGCGCAGCTCGCGCACCAAGTCCATCTCGTAGCGGCGACGCCCCGGGTCGGAAGAAACAAAACTCAGCACGAATGTTTCTGCCTCCAGAAAGCTCAGCGGGCCGTGGCGCAGCCCCAGATAAGTCTCCGCCAGGGTGGCCACCCGGCCCGCGGTCATCTCCAGGATTTTCAGCCAGGCTTCCCGCGCCGCTCCCGCGAGCGGCGCCGAGGCCAGCGTCACCAGCCGCGCGGGCGGGCTTTCCGCCAGGGCCCGGGCCTTGGCGTCGAGGGCCGGCAGCAAGGTCTTCCAGCCCGCGCACATCGCCGGCAGCGCCGCTTCGACCTCCGCCGGCCGCGCCAGCGTGATCCCGGCCAGCACGAGGTTGGAAAAGGAACTCGTCATCACCAGGCTGCGGTCGTTGGTGCGCGGGTCGAGAACCACGGCTTCCACGCCTGGCCACCGCGCCAGGCGCCCTTCCGCGTTGCACGTGATGGCGACGTGCCGCACCCGCGGCAGCGCCCGCTGGATCTTCTCGACGACCGCGACGCTCTCCGGGCTGTCGCCCGACCGGGCCAGCGAGAGCACCACCCCGTCTTCCGGCACCACCTCGCGAAAATCCAGGAACAGCTCGGTCGAGGGGATGGCTCGCGCCCTCCTCCAGGCGGCTGCGACCGCCACCGCGGCGAAGGCCGAGGTGCCCGCCCCGGTGATCACGGGCGCAGGCAGCGGCTTCAAGCCCGCCTGGCGCACGCGCCGCACCGTGTCCGGCCACAGCTCCGGCTGCTGGAAAATCTCGGCGCGCGTCAACTCACCCGGCGTGCTGGGCATCATTTCCATACTACTTTGGCCGGCGCGGCGAGGCCGGCGAGCCGGTCCAGGTCGAAGCGCTTGTAGAGATCGAGGCAGAACAGGTCCGGAGCGGTCTGGTATTCGACCGGAGCGTCGAGCAGGTGGCCCAGCGAGCGCATGCCATCGCGCACGACGAGTTCCGAGAACAGCCCCGGTTCGAGGGCCGCGGCCGCCAGGGCCGTCACCTGGCTGCGGATGCCGGTGGCTTCCAGCCGCACCGGACGGCGCCCCAGCCACCCGGCGACGGCCACCAGTTGCGCGACCTCCAGGCCCAGCGGGCGGTCACCGAGAGCGGCCAGCATCTGGGCGTAGGAAGGCGGGCCGGGTTTTTGCGGCGCGGCGTCGCCGGTGAACAGCAGATCCACGGCCAGCACCCGCTCGCCGCGGTTGACGCGGTCGGACACCGCGACCTGCGCGCTTTTCTTCCCCTGGTCGTGGAGCACCACCGTCACGGGCGCGTTCTCCGGGCAAGCGATGGCCTTCAGCCACACGCCGGTGGCGCTCAAGCCGTTCGAGAACTCGAACCGATACGAGCGCGTTTCGAGTTCCTTGCGCTTGGTGTTGTGGAGGGCCCAGGCGTGCGCCAGTTTGACTGGCTGGTAGCGCAGCGTCTCCGCCAGCTCGGCCCGCCCGGCCGCCGGCCGCTCGAGGCTCGCGGCCAGTTTCTTCGCCAGCCCCAGGATGGTCAGGTTGTCTTTCGGAAGGCCCACCACCAGCTCTTCGTAGCTCTTGATCTCCGCATCCACGGGGGTCTCGCTGTCCGGCACGGGCAGCCCGAAATGGCGGGCGAAGAACCGGTAGGACCGGAGGCGGTTGTCGCGCTGGTAGTTGTGGTCCGAGGGGTCGGTGTTCTCGTGCCAGGCGAGGTTCTCCTCCTTGCCGAACAGCCGGAAGACGGGCCGCACGGCGTCGAAGATGTAGGGCTTGATCAGCGGGGCGCGGAAGCAGCAGTCGTCTTCGGCGTTGTTGATGAGCAGGGTGGGGCGGGGCGCGCGCATCGCCGTCAGGTGCGGGTAGTCCGCCACGGTCAGCATGTCGGTGGGGTTCTGCTCGAGATCGCCGGTGTCCGCGGCCCGCTCGATGCGCGAGATCAGCGCCGAGTATCCGGCCACCGGCACGGAAACCGCGACGCGCTCGTCCAAGGCGCTCAGCACGATGGTCTGCCAGCCGCCCCCCGACAGGCCGGTGACCCCGATCCGGCTCGAATCGACGCTCGGATGCTGCGCGAGGTAGTCGATGCCCTTGCGCATGGCCAGGTAGAACAGGCCCACCGCGTTGGCGCCCGCCAGGTCAAGCTGCGCGCCGAACCAGTGCTGGTTTTCCTTGGCGGTGAGTTCTCCCATGTTCAGCCACTCCAGGTTCAACGCCAGCATCCCCTGAAGCGCCTGGTGGATGCACCGCTTCTGCTTGTACTCGACGGCCTTGCCGGGCGCCCCCACGTGGCCGTTGACGTTCAGCACCGCGGGAACCTTGCCCCGCATGACCTCGGGCGCGTAGAGGATGGCCGTCGAGTAGAAGCCCGGCACGATCTCGTAGCGCAGCTTGCGAATGCGGTAGCCCTGGCCCGCAGGGATCTCTCCCAGGTCCTCGAACCGCGGCGGCGCCTCGATCCACGCCCGCGGCCACCCGTGGAACACCACCTCTTCGAGCATCCGGAGGCGCAACCGGCCCGCTTCCCGGGTCCACTGCTCCGCGCTGGAGGCCTGGGGCGGGGCGGGCGCTTTCTTCATCAGGTAACTGCGCAATTGGAAGGCCGTCACGTCGGGCGTCTGAAGCTCGGGGGCCAGCAGTTCGGCCACCTGTCGTGGCTGCGTCTGTGCGACCGCCGCGGCGGCCGCTAAAAGCAACAAGACTCCAGGTTTCATGGTAGCTAGGATAATACACATGTTGCGACGGGAAAAAATCCGGGGACGCTCCGGGCTGAGGGAACGGAACCGGCCACCTGCGGCAGAGCGCAGGCGTGTCCCCAGGATTCTTTCACCCGGTGCCTGTCCAAAAAATCCGGGGACACTCCGGGCTGAGGGAACGGAACCGGCCACCGGCGGTAGAGCGCAGGCGTGTCCCCAGGATTTTTTCACCCGGTGGCTGTCCCGGTTCTTGAGAGGCGGCGGCAGGTCCAGCGAGGCGGCAGGCGAGCTGGGCCACCGGTAGGAGGGGAGGAGCGGTGGAGTGTCCGATTTTGGGATTGGCTTGTTGTTGTTGTTGTTCCGAAAATAACTGCTAGGGACTGAGCTGGGGCCGGGGGTTCTGCCTG